>JAJLJK010000046.1:0-28353 GCA_033844885.1 Bacteroidota bacterium
TCATCGGAACGACGGAAGATCAGCTTTCCAGCCCTGGGATCCCCGGAAGGGGCAAAGTAGATCCCGGTCTCACATTTCCAAAAATTGGTCCAACCGTTCAGGTCGCTTCCCATGATCGGCATGGGATCGGTGAGGTTTGCATCGATGTTCGACGAGGGATGGTACCAAAAGGAAATGGTCCTTGATAGATAATGGATACTGTCAAGATTGACATAGGCTACCTGCCCGGATGGAAAGGAAAGGGCCTTTCCGGGAATAGATGATTGCCCCATCGTCTCCAAAGAGACCATGAAGATCAGGGTTAGGGCTGCCAAAGCTCTCATTATCAGGTAAAGATAAACAAACCATTCAAGCCTTGTCGCGTTGGGTGTAAAACGAAGAACCTCCATTTGTTATGCATGCATAATATTTTATATTTGAAATGCCTGCATCTCAGAGGTGTTTTGGCTAACTTCGCAATCCGAAATTTTGACCTTAAAAGGAATTTATCACATGAAGATCCTGGTTTGTATCAGTCACGTGCCTGACACGACTTCGAAGATCAACTTCAAGAATGACAATACGGAATTCGATACTGCTGGACTGCAGTTCGTGATCAACCCCTACGATGAGTTCGGTCTTACCCGCGCCATCTGGTTGAAGGAAAAATTCGGTGGAACGGTGACGGCCATCAACGTCGGAACCAATGCCACCGAGCCTACTCTTCGCAAGGCACTGGCAATTGGTGCAGATGATGCGATCCGTGTGGATGCAGAGCCGAGGGACTCCTTCTTTGTCGCCAAGCAATTGGCTAAGGTGATCTTTGAAAATGAGTATGATATCGTGATCTGTGGACAGGAATCCATTGACTACAATGGAGGTCAGGTTCCGGGGATGGTAGCTGCACTGCTGAAGATGCCTTTCGTCAATGCATGTGTGGGACTAGAGATCGAAGGTCAGACAGCCACCTGTACGCGTGAGATCGATGGAGGTAAGGAGGTTCTCAAGGCCCAACTTCCTATCGTGATCGGTGGCAAGAAGGGTTTGGTGGAAGAAAAGGATCTGCGGATCCCGAATATGCGTGGTATCATGAGTGCTCGTACCAAGCCTCTCAACGTGGTTCAGGCCACTGAAGCTCCTTCAATGACCGAGTCAGTGAAATATCAGAAGCCAGCTCCAAAAGCAGCGGTGAAGATGATCGACAAGGATAATGTCCAGGAGTTGGTCGAATTGCTGCATTCTGAAGCCAAAGTGATCTAAGAACCTGAAAAGAAAGAGATATGTCTGTTATCGTATATGCCGAATCCTGGGAAGGGAAATTCAAGAAGACCACCTTTGAGACCGTGAATTATGCGGCAGCGGTGGCCGAAGGAATGGGAACGGATGTAGTAGCCGTTACCATTGGAGAACTACAATCGAATGCTGCTGATCTGGGAAAATATGGCGCCAGCAAGGTGATCACTGTTTCAGGTGATTCGCTATCAGAATTCAATCCATTTACCTATGCTCATGCTTTGGTCGAAGCGGCTCGCGCCAACGACGGAAAGGTGATTGTGGTCAATGGTACCTTTACCGGAAAATCTCTCGCCCCTGTGATCGGTGTGGAGTATGAAGCTGCCGTGATCACCAATGTGGTCTCCAGGCCTTCAGGTTTTTCGCCACTCACTGTTCAGCGAAATGCCTTCTCCAGCAAAGGGTTGGTCGAATACAAGTCCAATTCGGAGCGTGCGGTCATCTCCATTGTGACCAATGCCCTTGGGGTACATAAAGAGGATGGCTCTCCCGCAAATGTGGAGGCGGCAACCTTTTCTGTCGATTCAGGGCTAAAGAATACCGAATCGGTGAATGTGGATCGCGTGAAAGGACAGATCCCTCTTCCAGAGGCCGAATTGGTGGTTTCTGCCGGACGCGGGATGAAAGGCCCCGAAAACTGGGGAATGATCGAGGATCTTGCCGATACCCTTGGAGCAGCAACTGCTTGTTCGAAACCTGTATCTGATATGGGATGGCGCCCTCATAGCGAACACGTAGGTCAGACCGGTATCGCCATCAATCCCAATTTGTACATTGCAGTAGGGATTTCAGGAGCAGTTCAACACCTTGCCGGTGTGAGTAACTCCAACACCATTGTCGTTATCAACTCCGATCCGGAAGCCCCCTTCTTCAAAGCGGCAGATTATGGGATCGTAGGTGATGCCTTCGAGGTTGTCCCTAAGCTCACTGAAGCGATCAAGGCTTTCAAAGCCAACAATTGATGGGTAAGATTCGCCTGAATATTAAGGGACTCACTTACAGTGACCGTCAGACGGGGGCATATGCACTTCTTCTACAGGAGGAAGACGGCCCCCGGAAGATCCCCATCGTCATAGGCGGATTTGAAGCTCAAAGTATAGCCATGGCCCTCGATAAGGTCATGCAGCCACCGCGTCCGCTGACCCATGACCTGTTCAAGAATTTTGCTGAGCGCTTTGGTGCTACACTTGAAGAAGTGATCATCCATCAGATCAAAGATGGTGTCTTCTATTCCAATATGGTCTGGAAATTGGGGGACTCTGAAGAGATCGTCGATGCCCGCCCGAGCGATGCCATTAGTTTAGCGATCCGCTTTGGTTGCCCCATCTACGCGACTGATGAGGTCGTGGAGGCTACAGGGTTGGTGTTCGAGGAAGGCGACGAAAAGTCCGTTCAGGACACGCCTGTGTCCGAAACGGTAGAGCCGACCGAATCCACCGGTGGTACTGAAGATCTGAAAAAGGCCTCCAATGCTGATCTGGAAAAAATGATGGAGCAGGCTGTTTCTCAAGAGGATTATGAGTTGGCGGCCAGAATTCGAGATGAACTCGACAAGCGTTCCAAATGAGATACCTTCCCCTGATCCTGCTTTTAGCTTTGTTCACCTCTTGTTTTCAACCAGGAGTGGAGGATCGATTCCAGTTCACGGGGATCTACAACTCTTTGGGAGATACCCTTCTTCCGGTCGATGAAGGGGATTTCATGGAAATCCGGGCGGGTGGTTCTTTCTATTACGAGCTAAAAGCCAAGGACCTCATCGCCGAAGGCGAATGGGAGATGAAAGGCCCCGACACTATTGTGTTCACCTACATCAAGCCCTCTGACACCACACGTTTCTACCATCTTCAAGAGGTCTCTGACCAGGGCATTACGCTGCACGAGGGAGATGTGTTCTTTGCCTTTCGGCGGAATTGAGATCGTGGAAGAACTTTGAACCGCGGTACCCGCGGTTTTTTATTTTTACAAGGTAAATAAGACAGTCATGCGTCAGTATCACGAACTATTGGAACACATTCTGGAAGAAGGGGTGAAAAAAGAAGACAGGACCGGGGTTGGAACCATAAGCGTGTTCGGATACCAAATGCGTTTCGACCTTTCAGAGGGATTTCCTCTCGTCACTACCAAGAAGGTTCACCTTCGATCCATCATTCATGAGCTACTGTGGTTTCTCAAAGGAGATACCAACATTCGCTATCTCGTTCAGAATGGCGTTAATATCTGGAATGACTGGCCCTTTCAAAAATACCTGAATGATCAGGGTCTGGCGGATACGTTTCCGAAGTACACCTCAGAGTGGAAAGATGAAATGAAGCGGTTCGTAGCCAGAGTGGCTGAAGACGAGAGCTTTGCTCAAAAATACGGAGAGCTAGGGCCAGTGTATGGACGACAATGGCGGGATTTCAACGGGGTGGATCAGATCGCCTGGGTGGAAAAGGAGATCAAGCGTAACCCAAATAGTCGACGACTGATCGTTTCGGCATGGAATGCTGCAGAGATCGAGGAAATGGCCAAGGCTGGATTGCCTCCTTGTCACACGCTTTTTCAATTCTACGTTCAAAATGGAAAACTGAGTTGTCAACTATACCAGCGAAGTGCAGATACTTTTCTTGGAGTTCCATTCAATATTGCTAGCTATGCTCTCCTTACCATGATGATGGCTCAGGCAACCGGCCTTGAACCCGGTGATTTTGTACACACCTTTGGAGATGCTCATCTGTATCTCAATCACCTGGATCAAACCAGGGAGCAGCTTTCGCGTGATATTCGACCGCTTCCCACAATGAAGATCAACCCAGAAGTGAGAAGTATCTTTGATTTCAATTTTGATGACTTCACCCTCCAGGGATATGATCCACATCCCCATATCAAAGCCGAGGTGGCTGTCTGATGATCATTTCATGAACCAAAAACGATCCATTCAATGATCCTCACCGCTATTGCCGCCATGGCTGACAACCGGGTCATCGGTCGGAACAACGACTTGATCTGGCACATGCCCGAAGATCTGAAGCATTTCAAGTCCTTGACCTCAGGACACCATGTCATCATGGGGCGCAAGACCTACGAAAGCATGGGACGGCCACTACCAAAGAGGGTCAATATTGTTGTTACGAGGCAGAGTGGTTATGAAGCTCCGGGTTGTCTGGTGGTTCCTACCATCAAGGATGCGATCCAGAAAGCGGAGAATGACGAGCAGCCCTTCATTGTCGGAGGAGGAGAGATCTATCGGCAATCCCTGCCTTTCCTAAAGAAGATGGAATTGACCATTATCCATCACGAATTTGAAGGAGACACCCATTTTCCTGAGTATGACCCGTCAGAATGGGAGATCACACGTCAGGACTTTCACAAGAAGGACGAAAAGAATCCATACGATTATTCCTTCCTCACCTTGGAGCGAAAGGAAGACTAGAACAATCCGTGTAATTCGGCATCTACCCGGTTTATGATCTCGCCCAAATGTTCGGGGTCTTCGGGGAACTTGTTCTTATCCACATTGACAATGAGGAGTTTTCCCTTGTCATAACTATCGATCCAGGCCTCATAGCGTTCATTCAAGCGATTGAGGTAATCCAGTCGGATATTGTTCTCATAGGGTCGTCCCCGTTTTTGGATCTGATCGACTAGGGTTGGGATCGAGCCGCGCAGATAGATCAAAAGATCAGGTGGCTGAATGAAACGATCCATCAGATTGAATAGGCCCAGGTAATTTTCGAAATCCCGGGTGGTCATCAATCCCATTGCATGCAAGTTGGGGGCGAAGATATATCCATCCTCGTAGATCGTCCGGTCCTGAACCACGTTCTTTCCTTGATCCCTGATCGTCAGGATCTGCCTGAAACGCGCATTCAGGAAGTATATCTGAAGATTGAAACTCCATCGTTGCATCTCCTGGTAGAAATCATCCAGATAGGGATTCTCTTCTACGTCCTCATAATGGGCCTCCCAGCCATAATGCTTGGCCAGCAACTCTGTGAGGGTGGTTTTCCCGGATCCGATATTACCGGCAATGGCGATATGCATGGTTCAGTGTTTTGGGCAATTCTTTGCGTCAGCGAATTTCGAAAATAAATACCTTCTGGCGTTTTCGGATCACCAATCGGTTTCCTTGTAAAATGGCTTGATCCACATCCTCCATAGGCATGGGAATAGTGGTTTCGATCCCTGTTTCCATCTTTCTTAAGGTCAAATGGTCTGGGTATCTCAGGATCAGTTCGCCATTGCGTGCCTGAAAACTCAAGAATCCCATGGCAGGCATCTTTCGTTCAAATGCCGCCAGGGCGGTGAACTGATAGATGGCCTCCCCCTTCAATCCCAGATAGACCCGATCAAAGTTTGCGACCAGTCCAATCGGAAGTTCCTTAAGCGAGAGTAAGCTACCTAAAAAAAGGCTTTCGGTCTCCACCCTCTGTTCCTGAAAATTGATCAGGTACATCTTTGAGGTGACCCGATCCACGACCCAGGCGCGATCGGAATCATAATTGGCAACGGCCGCGACATCGAGAAGGTCAAGGTCGTTCACCACCAAAGGTTCACGTCGAGGGTTCAACTGATTGTCCAGTTGGACCAGGGTATTGTATGATTTATAGAAAACGATCGGTGCCATTGGATTGAAAACATCCACCAGGGTGATGGTATCTGAGTTAGGGAGGCTGTAATGGCCGATCACCGTTCCGGAACTATCCATTTTTTCAATGGCTGCCCCTTTTATGTGATAGATATTGTAGAGGTGGTCGAAAGCGACTCCCGTCAATCCCTTTTCCTCATAATGCTTCACCAACGAAAGACGCGTGGAGCCTTCCACCTGAGCCAAGGTGGTCATGAAAGAGAATGCCAGGACAATGCTACTGATTGAGTGCCAGAAGTTCCTCCACATAGGTTCTGTCATTGCTTAACCGGGGGATCTTGTGTTGGCCACCCAGTTTTCCGTTGTTCTTAAGCCACGAATAGAAGAGTTGGTTCCTGGCCACATGAATGATGGGCTCCTTCAAAGCCATATTCTTATGTCGCTTGGCTTCGTAATCCGAATTGATACTTTGCAGGGATTCGTCAAGGGTTTTCTTGAAAACCGCAAGATCATCGGGCATTTTGGAAAATTCGATCATCCATTCATGAGCGCCAGATTCACTGCCTTGCATGTAAACTGGGGCGGCTGTGAATTCCATGACCTCTGCACCGGTCACATCACATGCCATTTTCATGGCTTTTTCAGCATTGTCGATGACCACTTCCTCTCCAAATGCATTGATGAAAAGTTTGGTCCTACCCGTAATGGCGATCCGATAGGGGGCCACTGAGGTGAATTTCACCGTATCTCCAATTATGTATCGCCAAAGACCACTGTTCGTAGTGATGACCATTGCATAACTCTTTCCTTCCTCAACCTCCCACAACGGAATGGCCTGGCTGTCCAGCCCATTGTATTGATCCATCGGGATGAACTCGTAGAAGATCCCATAATCCAGCATGAGAAGAAGGCCCAGTGAAGGAAAACTATCCTGAATGCCAAAGAATCCTTCACTGGCATTATAGGTCTCAAGGTAGGTGACCTGATCCCCGGGGATCATTTCCCTGAATTGCTCCTCATAGGGGAGAAAGCTCACTCCACCATGAGTGTATAGTTCCAGATTGGGCCATACTTCGAGAAGATTCTTGGCTCCTGTGGTTTTCAAAACATTTTGGCAGAGAACCAACATCCAGCTGGGTACTCCGAGCATCCCCGTTACATTTTGTTTGATGGCCTGTTGGGTGATCTTCTCGATCTTGGTCTCCCACTCATCCATCAAAGCCACTGATTGACTGGGTGTGGAACGCATTTCGACCCAGAAAGGCAGATTTTCAATCAATAGAGCTGAAAGGTCACCGTAGTAGGTTTCGTGATTCTTGGAATTGAAGGTGGTACTTCCCCCCAAACGCAGTGAAAGGCCACTAAAGAGCTTGGTGTCTGGATTCTTTTGGCAATAAAGTGACAGCATATCCCTCCCACCCCTGAAGTGACAATCCTCCAGGGCTTCCTGGCTGACGGGGATGAACTTGCTCTTGCTTCCGGTGGTTCCGGATGACTTCGCGAACCATTTGATCCGGGTGGGCCAAAGGAGATTCTGTTTCCCCTGACGAACCTCCTCAATGAAAGGAGACAGGGATTCATAGTTCTGAAGGGGAACCTGATTCCGAAAATCCTCATAAGTTCGGATGTCCTTGAATCCAAATTTTCGCCCCCATTGGGTCCCAGCGGCTTTACCCAGAAGCCCGAACAGGATCTTCTCCTGAGTTTCAGGACCCTTCTCCATGAAGTTCCGGATCCGGTCAAACCGGTTCCGCATGTTCCAGGAGATCATATTATTGATGGGATCGAACCACATGGAAGGACTACTTTTGAACCGTAAATGTAAAAAATTGCCATGCGCCTGAACGGACCCTTATCCAAGATGATCTCCGTTGCCGAGGATCCCATCAAATATTACCTGGAGGTGGGGGATGATTTCCTGGTCGTCAATGACCTTATTGGCCAGCGAGTTGCCCTGGAATACCAGCATCAGATCCAATGCTTTTGCGGGAAGGTGGTGACTGAGGTTTTTCGAATGAATTTTTGCAGAGATTGTTTTTTCAATCGACCGGAAGCAGGCGATTTCATCTTTCGACCCGAATTGAGTAAAGCACATTTGGATCAGGAGGATCGGGACCTGGAATGGGAAAAGAAGCATCAACTTCAACCCCATGTCGTCTATCTCGCCAATTCGGCAGGATTGAAGGTGGGTGTCACCAGAAAGGCTCAGGTTCCGACGCGTTGGATCGATCAGGGGGCATCGGAGGCGGTCATCCTTGCTGAGGTTGAGAATCGATACCTGGCCGGTATCTCGGAAGTGGCTTTGAAGGAGTACGTCTCAGACAAAACTCCCTGGCAAAGGATGGTAAAGGGAGAGGAACCAGAGATCGATCTTCTGGCCGAAAAGGAACGACTAAGCGAGTTCTTGCCAAAGGAGACCAAAGAACAGGTTTCCACCGATGATCGTATTTATCAATTTCGATATCCGGTAAGGAATTATCCCACGAAGGCCAAGAGCCTGAATTTTCAAAAAGCGGATCGGTTCGAGGGGAAACTGATCGGGATCAGAGGGCAATACCTATTGTTTGAGGAAGGCGTGGTCTTCAACGTGCGAAGTCACGAAGGATACTACACCGAATTGCGTGTTTGACGTCGCTTTTGGATCTGCACTGGCCAGACCAAAAAGGCATAAAGGGCAGGTAGACCGACGTTAAGGGTCCAAACGACCAAAATACCCAAGACCACTAGTGGATTGTGATCGAAGTTCACAAAGAACAGACTTCCCAATCCCGATCGGATGATGGGATCCAAAAAACCACTTTGGGGGATGAACCCGGCAAGTGCATAGAATGCGGTGACACTTACAAGAAGTGTGAAAGAGAAATCCACCCCAAGAAATCCCAAAAAGAGAAAAAGTTGCAGTGAATAGGCCAGGAATTTCACGACCGCCCAAGCCATTCCGGCTAGTAGATCCTGCTTGCGTAGGTAATCGACCTTGCCATAATCTTCAAGAAGCCGACGCAAAAGCCTGGGTAGGGTAGCCAGGAGAAAGATCGGTGTGATGATCAGTAAGGTTCCGATGGAGGGATTTTCGCGGAATTCCCAAACACCAATGAAGAAGAGTGTCGGAAGGATCCTTCCTGCCAGTTTGACCCATCGATAAGCCACGGAGATCATGAGCCCCGTTCTCAGGTTCCCTGCCTGTTTCATTCGGATCCAATGTTCACCTGTGGCCAAAGGACTGATCGTACCGGCCGCCTGGGCGCGAAGATTCTCAGAAAGACTCTCCCTCAGCGAGACCATCCCCGAAAGGGACATCCAGGTTCGGGTATCAGCAAGCCAGTTGACGATCGCCAGCCAAATGAGGAGAAGAGCCAGAAAAATGGACTGATCCCACGTCAGAGCAGAGATGTTCTCCCAGTCAGTGACGTCGCTACGATAGCGGAAATGGATCACGAGGATCATGATGGCGATCAACGCCATGAAATAGGGAGCCCATGCACGAAGCGTCCTCATATGACCAATTCTTCGCCTTTCTTCAAACCAAAAACTCTTCGGAAACCATGAATGACCAGGTAAATGAAGAATGTGTCAATCAAAGCGGCTAGCACCTTGAATAGCCATCCATCACGGATCATGGCAAAGATGTCCTCTCCACTTGCGCGGCCGATAAAGATCACTGTCACGACCAAAACAGTATCCAATAGCTGGGAAAAAATGGTGCTGAAGTTATTCCGGATCCAAAGATGATCTCCCTTGGTCAGGTTCTTCCAAAAGTGGAAGAGTCGAACATCCACCAATTGAGCGGCGAGATAGGCGATCATGCTGGCTAGGATCACCCTCCACGAATTCTGAAAGACCGTATCGTATTCAAAATCCTTTACCGGAGAAGCATCAATGGCAGGAAAGATGGAGCCCAGCCAAAGGATGAACAGGACGAAAAGCGAAACAAAGAATCCGGCAACCACCACCTCGTTGGTTCTTTTTCTTCCGTAGACCTCACTGAGTATATCGGTGATCAGGAAGGTGAGGGGATAGGGCAGAACGCCGACCGAAAGGATGAAGGTCTTGAATCCCAGGTCGAGTTCGATGAACTTATTGGCAATGATATTACAGGTGATCAAGGCCGCAATAAAAAGTGCGGCCAGAAGGAGGTAGATCCTTCGGGCCGCTAAAATCCTTTTGTCTTGGGAGGCCTTTTCCACTCGATTAGCGAATGATCAGATCGTTTTCAAGTCGAGCCTGAATGCCCTCTCTGCGCGAAATCGATTCGAGTGTGCGGATGTAGGGTGCCAACTTACCGAACTTCAGATCCATATAGGTTGCAGAGGGTCCGCCAAATGCCTCAGCGATCATTTCTTCAAAGGTTCTGAGTTGTTTGTACTCAACCACTTTGTAATCATCTCCCAGACCCTGTATGGAAGCCGCGGCAAGGATCGCGTCCTCAAGTCCGCCCTCGGCGTCAGCAAGACCCAATCTAATGGCATCTTTTCCAGCCCAAACTCTTCCTTGAGCGATGCTGTCAACGTAAAGGGAGTCCAATCCCCGACCTGAGGAAACCCGATGGAGAAATCGCCCGTAGATCCCGTCGATCTCTCTCTGAACCACCCTTTGTTCAAATTCGGTCATTTCGCGTGTGGGATCCATGATATCCGCAAAGGGGTTGGTCTTTACAGTTGAGAAATGAAGGTCGATCTTTTCTGTTAGGAGCTCCTCGGCTGTAAAGAAGAGGCCGAACACTCCGATCGATCCTGTGATGGTATTGGGTTGCACAAAGATGGAATCTGCGGGGCAGCTGATATAGTAACCACCGCTGGCTGCTAGGTGGGCCATAGAAACCACAAGGGTCTTTTCGTTTGCGATCTGGCTGACCTCGTCCCAAATGGCTTCTGAGGCCAGAACACTGCCACCCGGCGAATTCACTCTGAGTACTACTGCATCGGTGCGGTCGTCCTGACGAAGTTTTCGGAGTGTCTTGACCAGTCGATCCGATCCAATGGTATAATTATCACCGTCCCCGGTGACGATCTCACCTTCTGCGTAGACCACAGCGATCCTTTTCTCCCCGTCTTTTGAGGGACGATTCCCATTCAGGTAGTCGGTATGGCTGATAAAACTGGGTTTTTCATTGTCCTTACCCGTCTTTTCAGCCAACATCTTCAGCATGCCACTGTGATAGATCACTCCATCGATCAGGCCAACTTCCGCTGCCCTCTCTACAGTGACGATCTCCAGACTGTCCGCCCAGGCATTGATCTGCTCAGCAGAAAGGTCACGAGAAGAAGAGACGGTGTTCAACCATTCTTCCCAAAACACATCTAGAAATCGTTTGGTCTGTTCGTAATTGGCCTCAGAGATCTCGTTCTCCAGAAAGGGTTCTACAGCACTTTTGAAACGGTTGTTCGATCCGCGGATGACCACGGGCTTGATCCCAATGTTGGACAACATATCCTTGAAGAAGGGTATGGTGGCAGAGAGACCTTTCAATTCGAGTATTCCAGTGGGATGAGCAAAAATGCTATCAGCCACTGTTCCGAGGTAAAGACCATTCTGGAAAAGGTTCTCCCCATAAGCGTAGATGAACTTCCCGGTGGAATGGAATTCATCCAGTGCCTGTCTTAATTCAAGGGCAAGTGCCGGTCCGGCCTCAAAGGCACCAAGTTCTAAGTAGATCCCTTTGATATTGTCATCCTCGCTTGCTGCCCGAATCGCGTCCTTCAGATCATTTAAACCGATGATGTCCTCACCACCACCTCCGAACATGGGCAATCTTGAGAAGGGATCGTCCACAGCCCGGTCCACCAGTACACCGGAGAGATTGATCTCAAGGATCGCATTTTTGGCGATGGGTTTGGGTTTTTGGGATGAAAGGGCAACAATAAAGAACGTGCCCAGAAGACCCATGACCACAAAGGCCAGGATCACGGCAAAGAACATCTTCAGGAAGGTCTTCATGACTTTTTTGTTTTAGGGCTGTTAATTTGCGAAGAAATTCGCGTATTGCATGACAACTGCCTATCTTTTGATTGGTTCGAATTCGGAGGACCGAGAATATCAACTCCGTCGGGCGGTAGCCCTTCTCTCAAGCGAAATGGAGGTGGTTTCACTCAGTTCGATCTACGAATCGGAGGCTTGGGGATTCAAATCTGAAAAAGATTTTTACAATCAAGTGGTGATAATTCGAACCCATTTTTCGGGTGAAAAAGTAATGGAAATTTGCTTAAAAATTGAGAAAGAAATGGGTCGTATCCGAAAATCTCAATTTGGGTATTCAGACCGTAATATTGATATCGACATCCTTTATTTCGGCGACCGTGTGATCTCCTCAGACCAACTGACAGTGCCGCATCCAAGGATACAGGAGCGAAATTTCGTGCTCGTTCCGATGACTGAGGTGGCTCCTGATCTTGTGCATCCAATCCTACATCTGACCCAGTCTGAAATGTTAAGACAACTTAAAGATCAAGGATGGATAAGAAAGGTGGATTTTGATGAATTAAAAGGAAATCAATAGATTAGATTCAGGTTAAAAATTCGTAAATACCCTTGTGGCAACGAAATATTGTTATTTTTGCCCCAACCTAGAACAGAACTTGTTATTAATTGCTCACTTATGAAGAAACTTACGCTTCTTGCTTTTGTGTTCGGATTCTTCGCTGCCTCAGCACAGGACTCCAGCCAAACCGACAGCGATGCAAACGCTGACTCTCCGGACGGGAAGAACTACAAGTACCAAAGTTGGTCAGTAGGCGTTGACTTCGGTCAATCTTCCTTCTTCGGCGACCTCTACTCTTTTGAAGCACGCCAGCAGGATTACAATTCCGACTTTGGTGGCTTTGGCCAATTCGGAGCAGGGGTGACCCTTGCAAAGTGGATCAACACCTACATCGGATTCGAAGGCCAGTTCGCCTGGCAACAGATCTCAGGGTCATACAAGGAGTATGGTTTTGAGTCTACCATGTTGCGTCCAAGCATCAATGTACTCCTTAACCTTACTGGTGCAGGAGGTCCAAACCTGGAGCGTCAGCGCAAGAGTGCATGGATCGCCAGTGCAGGTATTGGTCTTGCCATGACAAAAGGAACCGGTTACATCCTCGGCGGTGATGCCAATGGAGGACTTCAGTTCGATATCACGAACGCAGGACGCCCCCAGTTCTTTGTCGATGAATCCACTGCAAATTCCTATCAAAAGACCTTTATCATTCCCGTGGGTATCCAATGGCGTTATCGCTTTGCACCCAGTTGGGACCTGAAGGTAGGAACCCAGGCAACCATCTTCTTCTCGGATGAGATCGATGCCAGTGGTGCCTTTATGGATTATGCAGACAACCCTAATAATCCCGTTCCTACCAGCAATATCCAAAGTCGTGCTGCTGATGTAGCCCTTTACACCTCTGTTGGTGTCGACTGGTATTTTGGATGGAAGAAAGGAAGTAGTAAGAAAGAACCCATTGCTTATCAGAATCCATTCCTTGAGTTGAGCGATCGTCTTGCCGCTGTGGAGAACGACGTTGACAACCTGAAGACGGATGACGATAAGGACGGTGTATCCGACTACTTCGACAAGGATAAGAACACCCCCGAAGGTGTAGCTGTGACCGGAAACGGTAGTGCAGTTGATACCGATGGTGATGGTGTACCTGATTACATGGATGAGGATCCTTACTCATCACGCGGAGCCAAGGTAGATGCCGATGGTCGTGAAATGGATTCAGATGGCGACGGTGTTCCTGATGGACGCGATGCAGAACCCAACACTCCACGCGGTCAGTTGGTCAACTTCCAGGGTCGTTCTATCGATCTTAAGGATGCCTATTACCTTCCCAATGTATTCTTTGCTTTCAACAGTGCTACTGTTACAGCGGCCAATGAGGAGCGTCTTGCTCGTATTGCCGAGCTGATGAAGAAGCATCCTGAGTGGAAGATGAAGGTGGTTGGACATGCCGACAAAGTAGGTTCTGAATCCTATAACAAGAATCTGTCAGAGCGTCGTGCTCAGGCGGTTGTCAAGAAGCTTACCCAGGTTTACGGAATCGAAGAAGGTCGTTTCATTGCCGAGGGTAAAGGTGAATCTGAAGAACTCGGAACCTCGAACAATGTAAATCGTCGAGTCGAGTTCATCATCATGGACTAAGAAGAAGTTTCTTTTGAATACCATCAAGGCGCCCCGCATGCGGGGCGCTTTTTTATTTAAGCCGCTTGAAGAATTCCCAAAGAACCATTCCTGCTGATACAGAAACATTGAGTGAGTGTTTGGTCCCAGCCTGGGGAATCTCAAGGATCACATCGGCCAACGCCATGATGGCTTCATTCACCCCATGAGCCTCGTTTCCGAGGATGATCAGGTAACCTTTGCCACTTTCGATCCTAAACTCGTTCAAGTCCACACTTTCGTGGGCTTGTTCAATGGCACATATCACCCAACCTTCTCGTTTCAACTCAAGGATCTTTTCCATTGGATCTTGGACCACCTCCCATTGGACGGTCCTGGTCGCACCCAAGGCTGTCTTTTCCATTTCCCGGTTGGGTGGAGCAGCCGTGATTCCCGATAGATAGAGGCGATCAATGAGAAAAGCATCGCAGGTTCTGAAGATCGAACCGACATTCAAAAGGCTGCGAACATCATCCAGAAATACCCTGACTGGGATCTTTTTGGCCTCCTGAAATTCCTTTTCAGAAAGGCGTCCCATCTCGTAGGTTTTCAGTTTTCTTCTCATAGCCGGATTCCTATATTAGCCGGTCAAAGTAATTAAAAACATACGTCTTGGGGGACAAGGGTTCAGAGACGCCGCTGATGCGGCAATACAATCAGATCAAGGCCAAACATCCGGACGCCCTACTGCTTTTTCGTGTGGGGGATTTCTACGAGACCTTTGGTCAGGATGCCATCAAGGCAAGCCGGATACTGGGAATCGTTCTCACCAAGCGTTCCAATGGCGCTGCCGCAGAGATGGAGTTGGCGGGCTTTCCCCATCATTCGTTGGACACCTATCTTCCAAAATTGGTTCGAGCCGGACAACGTGTCGCTATTTGTGATCAGTTGGAGGATCCCAAGACCACCAAGAAGATCGTCAAACGCGGGGTGACCGAACTGGTGACACCAGGAGTGACCTTCAATGATCAGATCCTTCGGTCCGACCGCAATAATTTTCTCTGTGCCATCTATCCAGGTAAGACCTTTGGTGTGGCCTTTCTGGATGTTTCTACCGGCGAGTTCCTCGTTGCTCAGGGAGGAGAGGAATATGTGGGTAAACTCCTCCAAAGTCTGCGTCCTACAGAGATCATATATGCTAAGCAGGCCCTGAAACGAATCCCCTCCCGAATGATCGCCGAAAGGTATACCTACGGGCTGGATGATTGGGTATTTGCCTACGATTATGGATTTGACCTTCTGACCCATCACTTTGGTACCACCTCCTTAAAAGGGTTCGGCGTTCAGGACCTTGAGGATGCCACCGTGGCGGCAGGAGCGGTATTTCACTACCTCCGTGAGACCCAGAATGATAAGTTGGGTCATATCACCGCTTTGAGCCGCATCGCCGAAGAGAACCACATCTGGATGGATCAATTCACTCTCCGGAATTTGGAGATCTTCCATTCCAATGCACCGGACGGCCGTTCCCTATTTGATGTGATCGATCAGACCCATTCGCCCATGGGTGCCAGGATGCTCCAACGATGGTTGGCTCTTCCTCTAAAATCCAGGTCGGCCATCGAGGATCGATTAGAGGTGGTTGAGATCTTCAGGTCCAAGACCAATTTGCAGGAAAAGGTGGTAGAGATCCTTTCCTCTGTTTATGATCTGGAGCGGTTGGTCAGTAAGGTGAGCACTGGAAAGGTCCATCCACGCGAACTGCTTCAGCTGAAGGCCAGTCTCGAGGCATGTGCTCAGATCAAGGAGCGAATCGGGAAGGTCAATTCCGAATTATTGAGTCGATATGCGGACCAGATCCACCCAATGGAGGGGCTTCGAAAAAGAATTCTGGAGACTCTGAGCGATGATCCCCCTGCCTTGGTCTCGAAAGGGGATGTGATAAGAGAGGGTGTGGATGAGGAACTCGATCAGTATAGGGATCTCATCCGAAATGGAAAGACCCGATTGCAGGAGGTTCTCCAAAAGGAGACCGATCGGACAGGAATCCCATCGCTTAAACTCGCATTCAACAATGTATTCGGTTATTACTTAGAGGTCCGGAATACTCATAAGAACAAGGTTCCCGATGATTGGATCCGCAAACAGACCCTGGTCAACGCAGAGCGATACATCACCGATGAGCTGAAGGTACTGGAGGCCAGAATTCTCGAGGCTGAGGAGAAGATCATGGTCCGGGAGCAATTCTTGTATGACCGGTTGGTTGAAGAAACCCGCGAGTACCTTCACCAGATTCAATCGAATGCCCAGGTATTGGCCCGGATCGACTGTCTGGTGGGTTTTGCCTTGTTGGCGCGGAAGAACAAATACGCAAGACCGATCATCTCAGACGATCGAGGTTTGGAGATTAAACAGGGTCGTCACCCGGTGATCGAGCAGCAGCTTCCACCTGGGGAGGCCTATGTGGCCAATGATGTTCTCCTCGATCCGGAGACCCAACAGATCATCATGATCACAGGGCCGAACATGAGTGGTAAATCAGCACTGCTCCGACAAACCGCCTTGATCACCATTCTCGCCCAAATGGGCTCTTTTGTTCCTGCCCGCGAAGCCAAGATCGGATTGGTGGATAAGCTCTTTGTTCGGGTAGGAGCAAGTGATAATATCTCTCAGGGTGAATCCACCTTCATGGTGGAAATGAATGAGACCGCAAGTATTCTGAACAACCTCAGTGACCGCAGCCTTATCCTCCTGGATGAGATCGGTAGGGGAACAAGCACCTACGATGGGATCAGTATTGCGTGGGCTATTGCTGAATACCTTCATGAACACCCGACCCGACCCAAGACCCTGTTCGCGACCCATTATCACGAGCTCAATGAAATGACCCACACTTTCGATCGTATTCGAAATTTCAATGTATCTGTAAAGGAGATGGACAAGGACGTCATCTTTTTGCGAAAGCTGGTTCCGGGTGGAAGTGAGCATAGCTTCGGAATCCATGTCGCCCGAATGGCCGGAATGCCGGCCTTTGTATTGAATCGGGCTGAACAATTGCTTGAGAGACTGGAGGATTCTCGTGACCAGGAGACTTCCAAGGATGCCTTGAAAGATGAGATGCAGTTGAGCTTCTTTCAATTGGACGATCCCCTGTTGGATGAGGTTCGACATCAGATCCAAACCCTGGATATCAATGCCCTGACACCGGTTGAGGCCCTTATGATCCTGAATGGCCTCAAGAAAAAATTGGGGGGCTGATTTTTGTTGTTGAAAAATGAAAAAAGATATACATTTGCCATCCCAATTGCGAAAGTAGCTCAGCTGGTAGAGCACAACCTTGCCAAGGTTGGGGTCGCGGGTTCGAATCCCGTCTTTCGCTCAAGACCCTTCCCTCTGCGGAAGGGTTTTTTGTTTTCCACTGGTGCCGTACATTTGGCATCCCCAAGCCCGGGTGGTGGAATTGGTAGACACGAAGGACTTAAAATCCTTTGGCCCGAAAAAGGCCGTACGGGTTCGAGCCCCGTCTCGGGCACTTCAAAGAACCGACTCTTCTTATAGGGTCGGTTTTTTTTTGACCAACTTTCATTATGAATTCATAATTCATAATTCATAATTCATAATTCATAATTCATAATTCATAATTCATAATTCTTCACTCATCACTAAACCCTTCTCACCACTCATACTTCCCACTTCCTTCTTCATTTTTTCGAAAACTCTCATTTTTGCAAAATGAAAAGATGGTTGAGCCTTTTTCTTCTTCTCCTTTTGTCAAATGGATTGAAAGCTCAAGGAAATGGAGGTGTCACCTATGGCGATGAGAATGTTTGGTTCCTATTGCTAAATCAGGTTTCTCTGTCTGACGAATGGAATTTTTCCAATGAGTTTCATGTTCGGCGGAATGACTGGATGAAGGAACAACAGCAATTGATCCTTCGACCTGCTATCAATTTCACTCCCCTTAAAGGATTTACCGCTTCATTTGGGTACTCTTATGTCCTGACCTCTCCATATGGGAAATACCGTCTTCCTCTGAATGTGCCGGAGCATAATATTTGGGAACAGGTCACCTTGGATCAAGCCATAGCGGGACGAGTGAATTTTAGCCATCGATTCCGATTGGAGAACCGCTGGGTCGGCAAACTTCACCAGAATTCGGACACTCAGGAATGGGAAATCTCAGGATACAACTATGCCAATCGCTTTCGGTACCGTTTAACCTCCAGCTTCAAGATCCTCCGTTTGGAGGGGAGCAAGAACATTTACGCTCACATCTTTGATGAGATCTGGCTAAACCTGGATGATCGATTGCGAGTGGACGATGTGGATCGAAATTGGTTATACCTTGGAATGGGGGTCCAGCTGAACGATGACCTGAAATTGGAGGTGGCCTATCTGGATCAATGGATCGAAAGACCTATTGGCCATGAACACAACCCCACGATTCAATTTACGGTCTCGTATGACCTTCGAGTGCTTTAAGGGTCCATCAAAAGGCGAGGCTGTCCCAGATGCTTTACAGTAGTCAAAGGAACTCCAAAGACCTGCGATGCGAGCTCCGAATCGAACTTTTCCGGGGCCTCCAGAAAGTGAGTGAGTTGCCCATATTCCAATACCAGGAATTGATCGCCATAGGCTAATGCCAGATTTGGGTCATGGAGGACAGAGATCACTGTAATTCCAAATTCCCGATTCCAGGTTCGAACGTGGTCCAGTAAAAATCGTTGATTCTCTAAGTCCAGGTGGGTAAGAGGCTCATCCAGAAAAAGTACACCTCCTTCAGACCCCCTTCCCTTCGGATGGATCTGCGCCAGCACTCTGGCCAACTGCACACGTTGGCGCTCTCCGCCACTCAACGTGCCATATTGCCTTTCCACAAAGTCCTCGAGCTCAAATTCGTTGATCAACCCCTGAATAATGGTCTTTCCGTCAGGGTCAGGACCAAGGTTCTGATGGGGATATCTGGCCATTTTCAGGAGTTCCAGAACCGTTAGCGGAAAGGGAAGATGGTGGTGTTGACCCAGGTGGGATCTTATCATTGCCATCTCCATGGGATCCCAATCCCGTAGATCCTTACCGCGGAATCGCACGGTTCCCGTATCTGGGCGGTCCAGACCGGAAAGGACCCGTAACAAGGTACTTTTTCCAGCCCCGTTTCGACCCACGAGCATATACCATTCTCCTCCTTTCAACTGAAGATCTGGAATATCCAGAATGCTTTTCTGGCCCACCATTCGATGGATAGAAATGGCTTCCAGTAATATTTCAGAGGTTTTTTCCACTTCTCCCTTCCTTTAAGATCATTAAGAATACGGGTGCGCCAAAGGTTGCGGTTATGATCCCGATCGGGATCTCTGCCGGTGCCAGCAGGGTTCTCGCGACAAGGTCCGCAAGGGAAAGAAAGATTCCCCCAGCCACAAACCCCCCGATCACAAGGTCTCCGTGCAGACTGCCCGTCCATTTCCTCAGAACATGGGGGATGATGAGTCCCACAAAAGCGATCACTCCTGTAAAGGCGGTGGCAAGGGAAATGATGAAAATGTTCAAGATCATTACTCGTCGTTTGATCCTTGCGGGATCATAACCCATGGACCACGCCTCATCCACTCCAAGCATGAGGGCATCAAGGGGTTTTCGTGCTTTAAATCCGGCGATCAGCCCCAAAATGGTCACAGGAAGAAGTATGATCACCATGGTCCAGGAGGCCCCGGAGGTGGTTCCAAGATTCCAGAAAGCGATCGATCTTGCCTGCGGGTCTCTGGCCAAATACGATAGGAATCCAACGGCAGAGAGAAAGAATGCATTCACAGCTATTCCGGTCAGGAGTAAGAAGATGAACGATCCCTTTCCTGCCATTCCGGAGTCTCCGACCTTAAGCACAACCCACGTGGCGATAGCACCCCCCAAAAAGGCACAGAGGATCAATCCCCAGCTACCCCCGATCTCAGGAATGGCCGCTCCAATGACAAAGAACAGTGATGCTCCAAAGGCGGCTCCGCTGCTGGTGCCGATCAAGCCAGGTTCCACTATGGGGTTTTGAAATAAGCCCTGAGTGAGAACCCCGCCCAATGCCAATATTCCCCCTACCAGGAAGGTCATAAAAGCCCTGGGTATCCTCAGCTCCCAGAGAATACGCTGATCCAGATCGAGGGTTTTTCCATTCCAAAAGGCATCCAAAAGGTCGAATAGATTCACCGATCTCAGATCCACCGATCCAAAGAGAATGGATAGGGCGATCGAAAGAATTCCGACGATGATCAGAATGGTATGAACGTTTCTACGAACCAGCATTTTCAAACAAGAGTTGGTGGATCCGCATGACATTTGTCGGAGTTCTTGGACCAAAGTAGATCAGGTCATGTTCCTCTATGCGATAAATTCGGCCATTCTTAGCTGCTTTGGTCAGGGCGACACCGGGTAATTGGAGGATGTCGCTTTTGTCCTCGAGCCGATCATATCCAAAATTGGTGACCAGGATGACATCGGGATCCGCCTTTGCGATCAATTCGGGCGAGGAGAGTTGTCGCATCCCCCTATCCCCATCTATTGCCATCTTTCCCCCGGCCCACCTAACCATGGTTCCCGCAGTGCTTTCTGCCGTGACCGTGAGATAGATATTCATGGCTCTCCCATAATGCAGGATCACGACAGAGGGTGAATCCAGGGGTGTGGAGGTGATCGAACTTCGTGCCCTTGTCATTCGAGTCACCATGGAATCCACCAGGGATCTTGCCTGGCTTTCCTTTTGGGTGAACCTACCCATTTCTAATATGAGGGCCTGAGTGCCCTCCCAACTCTTTCCTGAAGCTTCAAAGACCTTTTCAGGGATCTCCAGTTTACGAAGTTGCTCCATGACCTGTTCGGGACCCACGTTATTGTCATGAAGGATCAAAGTGGGCTGTACTCCGAGAACCCCCTCTGCACTAAGGGCCCGATGATATCCGACCGTAGGTAGTTCTTTGATCTCTGGGGGATAGGTGGAAGATAGGTCCACTGCTACAAGTCTGTCCTGTGCTCCAAGGGCATAGAGGATCTCGTTGTATTGTTTGCTCAATCCGACCCACCTTTCTTCTGACTGGCGATCACTCGCTTCTTCATTGGAAAAGCGCCCACAGGAAGAACTGAGGAGGATCGATAGGAAGATCAATGATCTTTTCATTTTATGGAAATTTTGAGGCGCACCTTGTGGAACACCCGTTTGATCAGAAATTGTATTTCACAGAGACCCCGCCGAAATAGGTCGATTCATAAGGTCCCGGTAGATAAATGGCCGGCTGTGGACCTCTTTCCCAATTCAGGAATACCATGGTGTAGTAAAGGGATCCGGTGAGATTGTTTCCCCCCACAAAGATGTCAGCTATCCAGTGATCGCCCCATTGGCTTCGGTATCCTGCGCGCGCGTCCAACAGGGAAAATGATGGGGCATAATGTCGGTTATCAAAGGTTACGGGGACTTGATCGAGATATTGATAGGTGATGTTTGCATAGAATCCTCCTTGCAAGTCCAGATTGAAACCGGCGTTCAGTTGGTGGGGTGCCACTCCCATGACCGCATTTCCAGAATAGTCAGCAGCTCCTTCGATTCCTGCATTGGCTGTAACATCGACATAAGTGAAATTAGACCATGCATAGTTAGCAAAGGCTTGAAGTCGTCTCAGGAATCCAGCCTCACTTTGGTAAATGGTCCAGTTCAATGAGACCTCTGCCCCATAATGTTCCTGGCTTCCGGTGTTCACCGAATAGGTATAGAGGATCGTTCCGCCTGTATCCGCCACCGATCTGGGAGTGAGTTTGTTGTCGATGGACATCCGATACAGGGCAATCTGATAAGAAAGCCGATCCTTCAGCGCTCTCCCCTTTATCCCCACTTCGGTTAGAAATGCGTTTTCGGGCTTCAGATCCAGATTCACTTCGCCAGTGTAGGGAATGGTAATGTCGCTGATGGATGGGGGAGTGTACCCCATACTGACATTGGCATAGGCGGAGAGGTACTCAGAGATGGCCTTTGTCAGGGCGATCCTTGGAGTGATCACTGGATCGAAGGTCTTGTAACCTGAAACATCGGAGTGATTCGAATTCGATGGATTCGCCATCAGGTCGCGGATAGAGAACTCCAGGAAGTTGGCCGAGGCACCTGCGGTCAATTCCCAAGAATTCCCGAAGGGGAGAGACCACTCGGTAAAGAACATAAAGTTAAGAGCTCGGTTTTGCAGGTCCGAACGCATGCTCCCGAGAATGTTATTGGATAGACCATACGACTTGGCAAAGGATCGAGATTGCTGGATCTCCGTTCCGACCACGCCTGTCCATTTCGTATTTCCTGCCTGACCATCCCACTGGAGTTCGGTTCTTCCACCCACATTTTGTGACATCTTCTGATTCAGCCCAACGGCAAAGGCCTGGTCCTGGGTATATCCCGAATAGAAGAGAGTCGTTCTTTGGTGGAGCCTTTCCGAAAACACATGGTCAATGGTTGTGCCGACACGTTGGGTCTCGTATTGGACCCGCCCATCATTATTCACGTAAGGAGCCTCGGCGACATTCTCTTTTCCAAAGAATTCTGCTGAATCCAACTGACCTGCAAGTTGATCATAGCTCTTATTCCACGAGAAATATAGGCTGACACTTGTTTTTTCATTGATGTCCAGGTGTCCGTTGACAGAAAGGAAGTCCTTTTTGGAAGCCGAATGAACCCGGTAGCTGTCATAGGTCTGATGCCCATAACTGACCAACCATTGGGATTGGTCAGAATTGATCCCGATCCTGGTGTTACTGCGGAAAAGACCAAAACTTCCACCCATTGCATCCTGATAAATGGTGGTGCCTTTCCTTTCGGGGATGAGGGTCTGCATTTTCACCACCCCTGCGATTCCCATTCCATAGGAAGTTGAGGAAGGCCCTTTGATCACCTCCACCTGACCGAGACTGGCAAAGTCAATATCATCCATGAAGGTGTTTCCCTCAGCATCCGTCAGTGGAATTCCGTTGATATAGGCTTTGTAACCGGTTCCTGTGAAGTTTGACGCATTTCCGTACCCCCGGATCGTGATCCGTTGGCCCCCGGACATGGTCCTTTTATCCATTCTGACTCCGGGAATCAGGTTCATGGGTTCTTCGAGAAAAACTCCATTGAATCGTTGTAGGTCTTTACTCGAAACTACCGCTATGCTCTGCGGAACACGTTGATTCTCATTGTTCTCGATCCGAGATGAAGACACCTCCACGGTGTTGAGATTATAGTTTCCGGGCTGGAGTAAGATGTTCATAGGGGTGGATCTCGCGGGAACTTCTTGATCCTCATATCCCAAGAGGTGGAACCGAAAGACATTTCCCTCATTTCCAATCAGATTGAAGGTGCCATTCTTTCCGGTAGTGGTCATTTTTCCGTTGGTTAGGTTGGTCACCAGGACCCCTTCCAAGCCGGATCGTGAATAAAGGTCCGATACCTTTCCGGTAATGGTTTGCGCTATGGCTCCACAAGCCATAATGGACCCCAAAAGGGTCAAAATGATACGTTGCATGAATGTGAATGATTAAATAGACAATGGTGAGATCACCCTTGAATGGGGTGATGACGGAGGTCTATGCGATCATTCGGGGCGGAGGGGAATCGGGGATGTGAAAAATAGACGGAAGGACCTCATTAGCCCTTTTAGCAGGGGAGGTTGCATCGATGTCGACGATGATCTTTTGATCCAGATCCATGGGTGGATGTTTGGACATCTGTTGCCCCTGGATCGATCGATCCTTTTTCAGTGGCTCCTGTTCCTCCGATAAAATCTGTGCGAGCGTATTGGGATCAACGGTTTCGAGACCTTGAACCCAGTGAATGGTCATTCTCTCATCAAAGTCAATAGCGACGATGATCCCGTTGTCTAGGTCCAAGGAAAGCGGAGAATCCAGCTCTTTTTGTTGAACGATCATGGGAGCGGCGGACATCAATCTCTGCTGATACTTAACTGATCGAGGAACCTGATGGTCGGTCATCACACCGATCAAATACGGAGTGAGGTATACCAAAGCCATCAAAAAATGAAAGATCCTCAAGTAAACAGGCGCCGACATGATAGGGACATCGTTGAGCACCAAAGATAAGGTCTGAATTTTGGATGGGGAAATTTGAGATGAGGAGAGGGGAGAATTAATAGTGAATAGTGAATAGTGAATAGTTAATAGTGAAGAATGAAGAGTTAAATATTAAGAATGAAGAGTGAGAAATGATGAATGAAAAATTCAAAATGAGAATTGAGGCGCAAAAAAAAATAGTGTTCGTTGAGCCTGTCCCAAAACCTCCGTAGCCTACTCTACATTTTTCATTATTAATTCTCAATTCCCAATTGCCAATGGTCAACCTGGCATTCGTGCGAAGTGAGGAGTGTGGAAGAATTCCCGATCAGAATAGTAAAATCGGTAAAGAGCCTAAGTCAGGTGGAAAATTCGGTCGTTCATCATTTTATCTGGAATTACTAGGGTATAGTTATTAACTTCACTACTGTAACCTGAAGACATGAAGAGTAAAGACCTCCAGGGCCTTATTTCCCTTTGGAAAAGTGGAAACGTGCCTCGGCGTGGAAATCCCATGCCCGAGATCATGGTAGAGGAGTTCATGGGGACTGTATTCAGTCCCGGTGATTGTTATTACTACGTCTTTGATTATTTCGCCTTCGAGTTCATGTATGTTCATCCATCCGTGGAGAATGTTTTGGGCGTCAAGCCAGAAGCTTTTACAATGGAGGAGTTTCTTTCAAGGATCCATCCCGAGGATGTTCCTATCATCGAGAAAAGAGAAAAAGCTGCAATGGAATTCTACTTTCATCGGTTGCCTAAGGAGAAGTTCTTAAGTTACAAGACCGTATATCCGATTCGCCTGAGAACCAATGAAGGTGGTTATCGCCAAATGCTTCACCAATCCCTACCCCTTTCTGTGGATGAGGATGGGCAAGTGACTCATATCCTTGGGGTTCATTCGGATATTGGATTCCTCAATCCCAGTGGTCCTCCTTCTGTTTCCTTCATCGGTTTGAATGGCGAGCCCTCGCATTTGCAGATGGGGATCGAGGGAAGTACATATTTGAAGCCACTGAGTGGAGTGGAGTTCACCAAACGAGAGCTCGAAGTGGTCAGGAGGATCGCGCAAGGTATGAAGAGCAAGGAGGTGGCTGCGGAACTCAACATCTCGGTCGAAACCGTCAATACCCACCGCCGGAATCTCCTGCGGAAGACCGAAAGTCGGAATGTAGCAGAACTGATAGGGAAATTCATCCGTAATGGTTGGATATGACCTGCGTTAGGGATAGAAGCGGCATCCTTTTGCCAAGCAAAAGATAAAGCGGATAGCCCGGCCCCGAATTCTCGGGGAAACGCCCTTGCCGTCAGTGAATCCCGAATAGAATTCCGACCTTTAGGCCTCTTCAAAACGATCTCGATGGACCAGGATGATAAGCGGCTATTCCTTTTGGATGCCTATGCATTGATTTTCAGAAGTTATTTCGCATTTGCCCGCAACCCGCGGATCACCAGTAAGGGGATGGATACCTCAGCGATCTTTGGGTTCACGACCACTCTTTTGGAGGTTCTGGAAAAAGAGAATCCCACGCACATCGCCGTGGTGTTTGATACAGCCGCCCCCACTCAGCGACATGAGGATTACAAGGAATACAAGGCGAACCGGGCTGAAACCCCAGAGGCTATCAAGATCGCGGTTCCTTATATCCAGAAGATCCTGGATGGATTTCGCATTCCTCATTTTGGGATCGACGGTTACGAGGCGGATGATGTGATCGGAACCCTTGCAAAAAAAGCCGAAAAGGAAGGGTATGTGACCTACATGATGACCCCGGATAAGGATTTCGGCCAGCTCGTCACCGAAAATATCAAAATGTATCGTCCCGGTCGTCAGGGAAATCCAGCAGAGGTATGGGGTCCCAAAGAGGTATGTGATCGCTTCAAGATCCAACGTGTGGAGCAGGTGATCGACCTGTTGGGAATGATGGGTGACTCTGTGGATAACATTCCAGGGCTTCCCGGCGTAGGGGAGAAGACTGCCCAAAAATTATTGGCCGAATACGATTCGCTGGAGGGTGTGTTGGAGCATGCGGATGAGATCAAGGGAAAATTGGGGGAGAAGATCCGTGACAATGCTCAACAAGGAGTGATGAGCAAGCAATTGGCGACCATCATCACAGATGTGCCGGTCAAATTCGATGAAAAGGACCTGACCCGAGAAGAAGCCAATATGGAGCTCATCCACCAGATCTTTGAAGATCTTGAATTCAGAACACTAGGAAAACGGGTGTTTCAGCAAGGCGTCGGATTGACCGAGGCGGGGAAGGAGAAGATCGAAGAGGGGCAACAAATGGATCTCTTCAGCACGCCATCTGTTTCTTCCAATAACGACGGTGAAAAGAGTTCGGCTGCACCTTCTGCGAATGGATATAAGACCATAGAGAATACCGATCATCTTTACCAACTGATCAACGACCCTCAGGGGTGCAAAATGTTGGTGAAGAAATTGTTGGGACAGAAGAGTGTTGCCTGGGATACCGAAACCACTTCTCTGGATGCCATGGAAGCGGAATTGGTGGGGATGTCCTTCAGCTACCAGCCGGGAAAGGCCTATTATGTGAACTTTCCTGAGAAGTATGAAGACCAAAAGGATTGGCTGGGTTTCTTCTCAGATTTCTTTGGTTCTGAGGAGATCGAGAAGGTCGGACAGAACCTGAAATACGATATCACGGTCCTTGAAAAGTATGGAATGGAGGTGAAGGGGCCACTCTTTGATACCATGTTGGCACACTACCTGATCGAACCGGATATGCGCCACAATATGGACGTTCTTGCTGAGAGCTACCTGGGATACAGAACGGTTCCCATCGAGGATCTAATCGGTAAGAAGGGCAAGAATCAAGGGAACATGCGGGATGTCGATCCCACTAAAGTGGCAGAATACGCAGGGGAGGATGCAGACATCACCCTTCAGCTAAAGAACGATTTCAGTCCAAAACTCGAGGAGACCGGTGTGAAGAAGGTATTTCACGAGATCGAAGCTCCGTTGATCCCCGTCCTTGCCGATATGGAGGTTGAAGGAGTTCGCCTGGATAAAGGGAGTCTTTCCCAGTTATCCGATGAACTTGCCAGAGATATCGAGAAATTGGAGAAGACCATTTATGAAGATGCTGGAGAGACCTTTAATGTCAGTTCTCCAAAGCAGTTGGGGGATATTCTCTTCGATAAACTGAAGTTGGTTGACAAACCCAAGAAGACCAAGACCGGTCAATACTCCACCTCAGAGGATATTCTTGAGGACCTGAGGGATGCGCATCCTATTGTGTCCCATATTTTGGACTATCGCCAGATGGTCAAATTGAAAAGCACTTATGTGGATGCCCTTCCAGCGCTTATCAACCCAAGAACCGGACGGATCCATACCACCTTCAATCAGACCGTGGCAGCAACAGGTCGGTTAAGCAGCACCAACCCGAATCTTCAGAATATTCCCATCCGAACCGAAAGGGGCCGGGAGGTGCGAAAAGCCTTTATTCCGCGCGATGAGGAGCACGTACTACTCGCAGCAGATTACAGCCAGATCGAACTCAGGATCATCGCGGCCTTGAGTAAGGACGAAGCCATGATGGATGCGTTCCGTCATGGGGAGGATATCCATGCCGCCACTGCCGCCAAAGTCTTTGGTGTTCCATTGGATGAGGTGACACGTGAGCAAAGGGGTAATGCAAAGACCGTGAACTTCGGGATCATCTATGGTGTGTCCGCCTTTGGGTTGAGTCAACAGACCAACCTTTCACGGACGGAAGCCAAGGAGGTCATCGAATCCTATTTCAAGACCTATCCAGGTATCAAGAAGTATATTGATAATCAGATCAAGAAGGCCCGCGAACAGGGATATGTGGAAACAGTCATGGGACGTCGAAGGTATCTCAAGGATATCAATTCCAGGAATCCCGTTGTTCGGGGACATTCTGAGCGAAATGCGATCAATGCGCCGATCCAGGGAAGTGCTGCGGACATCATTAAACTTGCCATGATCCGGATCCATGACAGACTTCGCAAGGAGGGGTTACAAAGTAAAATGGTCCTTCAGGTTCATGATGAATTGGTGTTCGATGCCCGTAAGGACGAACTCGACATCATCCGACCCATGATCCAGGAAGAAATGGAAGGGGCTGTTAAACTGGATGTTCCACTCGAGGTGGAGATCGGAGAAGGGAACAATTGGTTGGAGGCCCACTAGCCGGATTTTTCTTTGCGCTTTTGAACTAATGGGTTGACCAAGAGTTAACCTACAAATGATTCCTATGGACAGACCTAGACTGATCTATGTATTTGATGCCCTATGTGGGTGGTGCTATGCCTTTGGATTTGAGGTGGAGAAGATCATGAACGAATTCGGTTCGGAGGTGGATCCCCTCGTGATCAACGGAGGTCT
>JAJLJK010000047.1:0-17347 GCA_033844885.1 Bacteroidota bacterium
TTCAGACCTCCCTGCAGGTGTCTATTTCGTAAAGAATGCCAAAGGAGATGTTCAGCGTCTCATCGTACAATAAGTATCGCTTTCTTTCTTCATTTCACTCAGGTTTAGGGGGAGCTTCGGCTCCCCTTTTCCACTTTAGAAACAGCATGTGACGGATCATGAAAAAGAATATTCCAACCCTCGTTATCTTACTCAGTGGATTTTTGATCATCGGAATCTCCTCGTTTCGATTGAATGACCCCAATCCATCGGACAGGATCCATTCGCGTTTGAACAAGGACGTGGATGCTTTCCTGGGATCGATCGATCAATTGGACCGGATCCTTGGCCAGAAGCAGGCCTCCGAAGATCCGGAACAATGGGTCGATGCATTCTCAAAGGTTCGGGATGATTGGAAGAGGATCGAGTATTTCATTTCCTACTTTGATCCACAATTTGTCCGCGACCACCTTAATGGGGCGCCTTTGCCTTCGGTCGAAAGAAAGGTGCCGGGGATATCCGTTCTGGAACCATCTGGAATGCAACCCCTTGAGGAGGCCCTTTTCGGGGATGAGACCGTGGATCTTGAACTAGCACGGAAACTGTCCCATGACCTTCGGTCGAACGCTCATATTCTTTTAGATAATCGGGCCGCCTTGAAAATGACCGATGCGAAGATCCTGGCTGCTTGCCGGATCCAGATCCTTCGGGTCACCACCCTTGGGATCACCGGATTTGATTCACCTGTACTGGCAAGATCTATTACAGAATCTGCCCGATCATTAGAGGGAGTGGATGACGCACTCTCGATTTTTTCAGACCTGCTAGAGACCACCGACTCGGAGTTGCACCGATCTCTTTCGAATCATCTTTCTGCCTCGATCTACGTGCTCAATGGATCTTCTTTTGAGGATCTGAACAGGATCGATCTGATCCGAGACCATCTGGATCCGGCATTTCAGATACTGGGTGAACTTCACAAAATGAGCGGACTGGAGGTCCCCTCAGAGTACCAAACTCAGGTTTCGGCCTTGAATTACGCCGCCTCCTCGATGTTTGGAAACGATCTTCTGAATCCCTATTTCTACACATCTCTGACCGAGGAGCTCGACAATGCTCAGGTACGGGAACTTGGAAAGCTCCTATTCTTCGATCCCATCCTTTCGGGAAACCTGGAGCGATCCTGTTCTTCCTGTCACCTTCCCGAAAAGGCATTCACGGATAGCCGAAAAAAGAGCCTGGCCATGGGTGCACAGGAAACGGTGGATCGCAATGCCCCTACTTTGGTCAATGCGGTCTATGCTGAACGGTTCTTTTATGACCTGCGTGCAAGTCCCCTGGAAAGTCAATTCGAACACGTGGTATTCAACGAAAAGGAATTCCACTCCTCGTATGCGGAGGCTTCCAACCGATTGAATGAAAGTGAGGAATATATCCGTCTATTTCAACGGGCTTTCCCGAGCTTTGGAATGACACCCGTGAACAAGACAACCATATCTTATGCCCTGGCGAGTTATGTCGCCTCGCTTCGCTCATTCAACAGTCCCGTTGACCGCTATCTTCGTTCAGAGAGCTCACAACTTTCGGATGAGGTGAAAAATGGGTTCAACCTGTTCATGGGAAAAGCCGCTTGTGGAACCTGTCACTTCGCTCCTACTTTTGCAGGAACCGTTCCTCCTGCCTATCAAGAATCTGAGTCGGAGGTCTTGGGAGTACCTACCACACCAGATACTGTAAATGTGACTTTAGATCCTGATATCGGACGGTATGGAGGAAATATGAAGGACAAGACCGAATTCTACAAGTTCTCATTCAAGACCCTGACCGTTCGCAATGTGGCCTATACGGCACCCTATATGCATAATGGCGTCTACGAGACCTTGGATCAGATCGTCGATTTCTACAATCGCGGCGGAGGGGCAGGAATGGGTATGGATCTGCCTTATCAGACCCTGCCCTTTGATGAATTGAACCTTTCCAAGTCCGAACAAGAGGATCTGGTGTCCTTCATGAAGGCACTAAGTGACACGACCGGACTAACCGATCGGCCCATCGCTCTACCGGGCTTCGAGGGTCATCCCGAATGGAATACGCGCAAGATCGGAGGGCTTTATTGAGATGGGCTTTCCTCGAGGTGGTATCGGATCAATCCATCTATGGGTGAATTGAACACCTCTCCCAGGGTCAACTTGTGACGCTCCAGAACAAAGGACAACTCCTTTCGGAAGTATTTCGCAATGGATCCGATGAAGCTGATGGGAATCCTGTTAGAATCCTTTTGGGGAATGACCATTTTTGTGATGAACTCTTCAAACCCTTCCAGGATCAAGGTTCGCACATACTCGTGCTTTCGATTCTCCAAAAGGAAGGGGGCAAAACTGGCCAGATATCGGGAGGGGGTTGCCGAACGCATCACCTTTTTTAGGACCACATCCAGATCCAGGACGTACTCATCTTTCAGTTGTTTACTCAGGTCTGACGGTAGCTTCCCATAAAAGTGATCTGCCAAAAGCCGCTTACCGAACCAGGCGCCTCCTCCTTCATCGCCAAGGATGAATCCAAGATTGGGGACAGATTGGAGAATGTTCCTTCCATCGAAATAGCAAGCATTGGAGCCGGTACCCAGGATGCATGATATGACCGGCTTTCCATCGAACACGGCCCGAGCAGCTCCCAGCAGGTCGTGGTGGACTGTTATCTCGGCATGGATAAAAACCTCATGAAGTGCCGCTTTGACACGGTCGCAATTCTCTTCTTGTGAACACCCTGCACCGTAGAAGAACAGCTGATCGACCTCTGGGGCCTTTTCCATCAGGAGCGAATTGCTTCGCGGAACGATACCCAATTGTTCATCTGTATGATAGTACGGGTTCATCCCCTCGGTATATACCGTAAAGGCTTCTTTCCCATCGCGGAGAGCCTGCCATTCGGTCTTGGTCCCGCCACTGTCTACAATTACGATCACAGCGCACAAATCTTTTTGGCCATTGATGCTAGTCTTGCCGCATACCCGGCCTCGTTATCATACCAGGCGACCACCTTGACCATATCGTCCAGGACCTCGGTGAGGTCTCCATTGACAATGGCTGCGTGAGGGTCACCAATAATGTCCGAAGATACAAGGGGCCTTTCAGAGTACGAAAGGATTCCTCGCAGGAATGTCCGACTAGCCTCCTCCAATACCCGGTTCACCGATTCACGATCCGCAGGTCTCTCAAGGATCACATTCAGATCGATGGACGATCCCGTTATGACGGGAACCCGCATGGCCATTCCGGTTAACTTTCCTGCCAATTCCGGCATCACTTTGCCCAACGCTTGTGTAGCCCCTGTACTCGTTGGAATGATAGAGGCTGCAGCTGCTCGGGCTCTCCGAAGGTCGCGGTGGGGACCATCCTGAAGGTTTTGATCTCCGGTATACGCATGGACCGTGGTCATAAAGCCTCGTTTGATCCCAAATTCCTGATGAAGTACTTTGGCCACAGGTGCCAGACAATTCGTGGTGCATGAGGCATTGCTCATCAGTTTCTCTTCTTTGGTAAGAAGGTGATCATTAACGCCTTCAACAAGGGTGAGAATTCCCTCATCCTTAGCAGGTGCCGAAAGGAGCACCTTTTGTGCACCAGCCCTTAAATGACCTTCCATTCCCTGTCGGGTTCTGAAAACCCCTGAGCATTCCAAAACAAGATCCACCTCCAATTCTCCCCAGGGAAGCTGGGTGGGATCCTTTTCCGAAAAAACTGGGATCCTCTTTTCCCCAATAACAAGGGCCTCTCCCACGGACTTGACCTCCTCTTCCCATCGGCCATGAGCCGAATCGAATTCAAGAAGATGAGCGAGGGTGCTTGAAGGCGCAAGGTCGTTGATCGCCACGATCTGAACTTCCTCATCCCTCCAAAGAGCGCGGAGAACCAATCGCCCGATACGGCCAAATCCATTGATGGCAACCCTTTTCATATAGATAGTATTCTTGAGACCCTTAATAGGTTGGGGTCAAGATGCTTTTGTTTCCCTATGGCCTCGGAGAAAGGAACCAAGTTGGGTCGGTTGCCCATACTTCCGGCCATGACCCTCGTTTTTCCTTCCAAAAGGGCCTCTACGGCCGCTACCCCTAATTCGGCCGCCAGAATTCGATCGCGACAGGAAGGAGCCCCTCCTCTTTGGAGATGTCCTAAAACCGTGACCCGCGTCTCGATCTCTGGAAAGATCTTTTTCACCTTATCGGCGATCTCATGCGCGGATCCAATCCCATTTCCTTCAGCTATGATGACGATATTGCTGGTTTTCTTGTGGGATGCGCCTCTCTGCAAGGCGTCCACGAGATCCTCAAAACTGGCGTCTTCTTCGGGGAGGACCACATCCAGTGCACCTGTAGCCACACCAGTGCGAAGGGCAATGAAGCCGGTGTCACGCCCCATGACCTCCACGAAGAACAATCGGTTGTGAGAGGTCGCGGTATCTCTCAATTTATCGACACAATCCACGACAGTATTGGTAGCAGTGTCATATCCCAACGTGTACTCCGTACCCCAAAGATCATTATCAATCGTACCGGGAATTCCGGTCACGGGGATATTGAATTCATGGGAAAAGATATCCGCCCCGGTAAAGGAACCGTCACCACCAATGACCACCAAGCCATCCACATGGTTATTCTGCAGATTCTGAAATGCGAGATCTCGTCCCTCCTTTGTCCTGAATGCCTCACATCTGGCGGATCGGAGGATGGTTCCCCCGCGTCCGAGAATATTCTTGACATCACGCGCGGTGAACTCCTTCATGTTTCCATCGATCATCCCCTGGAAACCCTCGTATATGCCCGTGCAGCGCACATCGTGATAGGCGCAGGAACGCACCACCGATCGGATCGCGGCGTTCATTCCGGGAGAGTCTCCACCGGAGGTCAGGACACCGATATTTTGGGGTTTCATAGGCTGTGATGGGATAAGGGACGAAAATAAGAATTGCCTTACTTTTTACGGAGGTTTTCCCCTTTACATTTGCAATATGGAGGTGAAATCACGGGCCATTGTTCTGGGATCCATAAAATACGGCGATAAAGGCGCGGTCCTAAAGCTCTATACCGAGGCCCACGGGCTGCAATCCTATATGATCCATTCCCTCTACGGGAAAAAGGGGATCGTAAAACCCAGTCATGTCCTGCCTCTTACCTTGCTGGAAGGGGTTTTCTCGTATCGTGGAAAGGGTACTTTGGAACGGGTCAAAGAGATCAGGGTGATCCATCAGAACGCAGATCTGTCCACGGACCCGGTATTGGTCTCTGTCGCTTTTTTCGTGAGAGAAGTATTGCAGAACGTCTTGCGGGAAGAGGACTCCGACTCGGACCTTTTCGAATTCCTGGTCCAGCTACTCCTTTCCCTTGACGTGGATGCACCCTCCCTGACCTGGTTCCCTCACCAATTCTTATTGGATCTTTCTCAATTCCTGGGTTTCTATCCCGATCCCCAAGCATTTCGTACAGGATGGTATTTCGATCAGATCGAGGGGGGATTTTGCGATCGGCCGCCTTTACATGGCCATTGTCTTTACCCAGAGGCTTCGGCGGTTCTGTGTGAACTGATAAGGGGAATGGTCCCGACCGGTGTGTCCAAGCGGATCAGGCATGAGGTTCTAGAAGGTCTTATCGATTTCTACCGGGTCCATTATGCAGGATTCCGCGAGTTGAATAGTCTGGAGGTCCTGAGAGAGATCCTCAGTTGAGCTTTACGCTTTGGATGATGGTGCTGAGTTCGAAGATCAAATTGCGCTTCTTCGCTTCAGGTCCATATATCAACCCTTCGATCGTGAGGATCTGTTGACGTTCCTCATCGTAGATGGTATAAGATATGAAGGGCCCTCCCATGAAATCCCCGGCCATCTTCCAAAGGCCGCGTGATTCAATGGCAAAATATCCATCGATCTTGGTATTGATCTGCAGAGGTGGGAATAGGGTTTCCGTGGTCATGAAACTTCCTTTTCTTTCACCCTCGTAATAATGTTTTCCGACTGTATCACGCCATGCTACGACATCCTGTCCCGGAAGGATATCAGGATCCATAGGACGGATGGTGAAGATCAGGGATTGGTCGGTCTTCAGGGTCTGTGAACGGAAGATCTTGATACTATCCTTATCCAGGGTTTGCCGGAATGACCTTGGCAGGATCATGTCCTGAATGCCGAGATCTCTCAGTGATTCGGGGATCCGGGCATACTCGGTCCTCTTGAGGATATCCTCCATCGCCCTCCGATCTGATTCGATCAGGGCTCCCATCAGGGATTCGGAGTGTTTGCGGATCATTCGGATCAGATCCTTCTCACTAGCATACTCAAAGAACGCCACCACTTGTGGGTGCGCCCATTCATCCGATGTCAGGACATATCTCGACGTATCTCCCTTGGCAAAGAGAAGAACGCTTTTGGTTCGCTTGAGTAGCGGTGTGAACTTATCGGGAGAGACCCGGAGTAATTTGAACGTTGGTTCGGTTTGGGGCAAACCATATAGGGGATCCTCAAAATACTCGCGCAGAACCTCACCGGCCACACCATACCAGTCGGCATCCTTCATCACCACAAGGGTCTCGGTATGCGAACCATTACTTGTGGGGAGTGTTGCCTTTGATCCTCCGCCCGATCCGTTGGGAGACGAGTCATCATCCCCCGAAAGGGAGCAACCCGAAAGACCGAAAAAAGAGACCAGAAAAAGGGAAAGAATATACCTCATTAGCTACCCGGATAAATAACAAGTTTCGTGCCAGGTCGAAGGGAACTGGCCCGCTTGATATTGTTCCACTGCATGATGTTATCTGCAGAGATGCCGGGGTAACGTTGGGCGATATTATAAAGGGTGTCCCCTTGCTGTACGGTGTAGTATTCCTTGTCACCGTCCTTCTGGACCACCGGTTTGCTGCTAGCCGTCTTTGAGTTATCCTGTTGAGGGACCTTTCGTGGATAGATCGTCAGGTACTGACCCGAGCGGATCATGTTCCCCCGAAGACCATTCCATCGACGGATATCTGAAATGCTGACACCATATTTCTCGGCAATACCTCCAAGGGTTTGACCACTACGAACCTTGTGCTTGATCCGGGTATCCTGCTCCACGTATTGAGGCATCTCCTGTTTCTTCTCCTCCAGTTCAACCTGAGCGATCCGGTAGATCGTATCCTCATTGCTAATGAACTGACCTGCTTGTTCAATGGGCAGCACCAGAAAGTGCTCTTGATCCTTGACCATAGGAATGATCCCATATCGGTAAGAAGGATTGAGCCACTTGAGCTCTTCGGAATCGATATCAACGAATTTGGAGATCTGGTCGAATGTGATCCTTCCCTTTACCTTGATCGTATCCACCTGAACGTAATTGTAAAGGGGAGGAGTTGGATACAAATTGTGATCCTGGGCATAGGCCATGGTGTAATTCACCGCAATGAAAGCCGGAACATACCCGGCCGTCTCCCGAGGAAGGTAAGGTCGGATCTCCCAGTAATTTCGCTTACCACCACTTCGCCGAATGGCCTTGCTCACATTTCCGGGGCCTGAATTATAGGCCGCCAGAGCCAGGTTCCAATCTCCGAAGATCTCGTAGAGTTTTGACAGGAATTGGCAAGCGGCTTCGGTACTCTTGATCGGGTCACAACGCTCATCCACATAGGATGAGATATTGAGGCCATTGAGCCTGGCAGTGGCATACATGAACTGCCATAGGCCTTGTGCTCCTACGTGACTTCGTGCCTGTGGATTCAAGGCACTTTCCACGATCGCGAGATACTTGAGTTCCAGAGGAAGATCGTATTTGTCAAGGGTCTGCTCGAACATGGGGAAATAGTACTCTGCCAGACCCAACATCCGGGAAACCTGATCCCTACGACGGTCGGTGTACAGTTCAATATACCTCTTGACAATGGGGTTGTAGGTGAGATCAAATGGGGTTTGGGCATCCAGAAGAGCTAATCGGTATTCGAAGATCGAATCCGGAATAGAGCTGGAATTGATGACCGGAAGGGAGTCCAGAACAAAGAGGTTGGAATCGGGAGCTCCAAAGTCGAATAGGCTGATCGTCATCAGGCTATCCAGCCTGGCGGCAAAGGGATCATCCTCGAAGGTCACCAACAAGAGACTGTCGGAAGGGTGGGGCGCAACCGTGCTGTCCTTGTCAGGGCCCGTGGCCATGGCAAGGGTGGTCAGTCCACCCAACAGGAGGGTCAACAGGTTCTTCATCATGGGGTAATCTTGTGGGTTTGACCTCTAAATATATGAATTCCAGTTAACTAGTGCTCTTTACAGTGAAGAAAGTTCATCTGCGAAAGACATGAGCATTTCGTCCTGGAAGGAATCTGCCATCAATTGAACACCAAAGGGAAGTCCATTCGAGTGGGTTCCGGTTGGGACCGAAACGGCCGGGGTTCCGCAAATATTGGCTTGAACCGTGAAAATATCCTCAAGGTACATGACCGTGGGGTCTGGGTATTCCTGATCCAGCGGAAACGCAGTATGGGGCGAGGTTGGCGAAAGTATGAGGTCGTAATCCGCGAAGATCTCACGGGTCTTATTGAGAATGAATCTCCGGGCTTTTTGTCCCTTCCCAAAATAAGCATCGTAATAACCGGAGCTAAGAACGAAGGTTCCGAGCATGATCCGACGCTGAACCTCGGTACCAAATCCCTCGGAGCGACTCAACTTGTATGTGCTTTCCAGATCTGTGGCATTCTCGCTGCGATATCCGTAATGGATCCCATCAAACCGGGCAAGGTTGGAGCTGGCTTCTGCCGTGGTGATAACGTAATAGATGGGGACGAGGTAATCGAGATAGGGAAACTCCACGGGCTCGACCGTATGCCCGGCATTCCGTAGTTTCTCGATCATTTCCTCCATATGCGCCTTCACTTCTGGGTCCAGACCTTTTGCCTCTAGGCAATCCTTTAGGTAAGCGATCCGTTTGGTTCCCTTTCGGCTGATGGCTTCCGTGAAATTTGGAACGGGCTTCTGACTGAGTGTCGAATCGTATTCATCCGGACCAGCGATCACCTCCATCACACGAGCGATGTCTTCGGCACTCTTTCCAAGCGGCCCAATCTGATCAAAGGAGGAAGCATAGGCGATCAACCCCCAACGACTGACCATTCCATAGGTGGGCTTGTATCCGTATATCCCGCAAAAACTTGCAGGTTGACGGATGGAGCCTCCTGTGTCGGAACCCAATGCCAACTGGCACATTCCTGCTGCTACTGCGGCAGCCGAACCGCCAGAGGATCCGCCAGGAGTACGAGTGGGATCCAGCGGATTCTTAACCGGTCCGTAATAGGAGGTCTCATTGGATGAGCCCATGGCGAACTCATCACAATTGGTCCGGCCGATGATGATCGCATCCTCCGCAAGGAGACGTTCCACCACCGTGGCACTGAAAAGGGATTGGAAATTTTCAAGGATCTTGCTTCCAGCGGAAACGACGTGATCCTTGTAGCAGATGTTATCCTTGATGGCAACGACCATTCCGGCCAATTTACCTGCGGTTCCGTGTTTGATCTTCTGGTCGATCACCGTAGCCCTTTGTCGGGCCTCACCCGCATAGACCTCCAAAAAGACATTGAGGTCCTTATTGGATTCTATGCGCTCTAGATGGTGGTTGACAATATCAATAAAGCGGGTCTTGCCCGCTTTCACGTCCTCATGAATGGCGGATAGGCTGTTGTAGTTCATCCGACGGGTGGGGAAATTACTTGTTCTGACCTTCTTCTACCTTGTTGGATTTCTCGTCATCCTTCACTGCATTCTTGAACTCCTTGATCCCGCCTCCAAGGCCTCGCATCAATTCAGGGATCTTGCGACCACCGAAGAGCAGCAGAACAAGGGCAACGATCAGAACGATCTGCCAGGGACCGACCATTCCAAGAAAAATGGAAAGCAAATTCATCATTCGATTGCTTTAAATAATTGGCGACAAAGGTACAAAATATGAATGGCGGAATACGGCCGAACTATTTGAGTTTGCCCGCGAGCTTTTCCATGACCTTACGCGGGTTCTTCCCCTCGTAAAGGATCTTGTAGACAGCGTTGCTGATGGGCATCTTGACCTCGTGTTTCTTCCGAACGTCACGGATAAGACGAGCGGCATAATATCCCTCGGCGACCATGTTCATCTCAAGCATGGCGCTCCGGATCGTATACCCCTTTCCGATCATGGTTCCAAAAAGCCGATTGCGGCTGAATTGGGAGTAAGCGGTCACCAGAAGGTCTCCGAGATAGGCAGTTCCGGCAATATCTCGTTTCATGGGATGCACTGCCTTTATGAAGCGCTTCATTTCGCGCAAGGCATTGCTGATCAATACGGCCTGAAAGTTATCCCCATACCCCAAACCATGACAGATCCCTGAGGCCAGCGAATAGATATTCTTCAAAACCGCAGCGTATTCTGTGCCATAGATGTCGCTACTTGTGGAGGTGTGGATGTAATCGCAACGCATGGCCGAGGCAATGAACCTGGCATGCTCACGGGTCTCACTGGCAATGGTCAGGTAACTCAAACGCTCCAGAGCGACCTCCTCGGCATGACAAGGTCCCATGATCACTCCAATGTTGGAGATCGGTATTTCGTATTTCTCGTGAAAGAACTCCCCCACGATCATCACCTCATCCGGAACGATCCCCTTGATAGCGGAAAAGACGACCTTCTCGCCCAGTGGTTCCTTGACGAGCTTCAGGGCCTCTTTCAAAAATGCAGATGGAATGGCAAAAACGAGATAATCTGCTTCGCGAATGATGTGATTGATATCCGTGCTGATGTCAATTCGCTCGGTGGCCAACTCCACAGAACTGAGGTACTTTGGGTTGTGATGGTACCTCTTGATATGCATGGCTTGCGCCTCGTCTCGAACCCACCAGCCAACATAATCGTTGTTCTCGGTTAGGATCTTGACAATGGCGGTCGCCCAGCTACCACCCCCAATAACAGCGATCGTGCGTTTTGGCTCGGTCGAATGGCTCTCCCCCTCGTCCATCAAAACTGGATTTTAACGGTCTGTTCTTCCGTTCCACGAAGGAAAGTGACCGTGGTTTCGTCTCCTTTTTTGAAAGCAGATAGGGCCGTCATATAACTCATCATATCGGTAACGGGAATCTCTCCCAGGCGGATCACTACATCCCCCTTCTGAAGGCCGGCATTGCTGGCAGGTTTCCCTTCGGTGATCCCGTCGATCCTCATTCCCTCTCCTTCAAACATGTAATCGGGAACCACTCCCAAGGTAACAGAAAATCTCGGAGCCTTTTGTGAATCCTTTTCCTTGGTCGGGATGAACTCTGGCTTTTCAGCCGGCAGATAGGCCACCAGATCGATCATATATCTCAGGATCTGGGAAACCCCTTTGGAATTGATCTTTTCTGCGTCATCCGTGGGCTTGTGGTAATCTTCGTGGGTCCCTGTAAAGAAGTGAAGGACCGGGATGTTCACCTTGTAAAAGCTCGTGTGATCAGAAGGTCCAACACCCGATTCACTCGTCTTCACTTTGAATGCCTCACACGTTTTGCGCTCGAAGAATTCATTGAAGGTCGAGGCTGTCCCTGTCCCGGAAACAGCCAGCTGCCCATCCCTGAATCGTCCAATCATGTCCATATTGAGCATGTAGGCGATCCTATCAAGGGGATAGGTCGGGTGGTTGGTCCAATATTGGGACCCGAGTAAACCCTTCTCCTCTGCAGAAAATGCAATGAAGAGGTAGTTGAACTTTTTGAGCGTATCCTGACTGAAGAATCTCGCCAATTGGATCAACCCTGCCGTTCCGCTTGCATTGTCATCCGCACCATTGTGAATGGTAGGCTCTCCTTTGTACAATGAATTATCCCCTCCCATTCCAAGATGATCGAAATGCGCTCCGATAACAATGGTAAAAGGCGCTTCATTGTCTATCAGGCCCACGACATTCGTGGCCATCACTTCGTTCTCTTTCACCTCAGCGCCCATTTCGACCTTCAGGCTTTTCTTGACGAGCTTTTTCGCCAAATCTTCATTCTTCACAAAGAGAACCGGCAAACCCTTGGACTGAAGGTAAGTGATCCCTTGCTCTGCATCATTAGCCATTCCGGAAAGGTTCACAAGAAGAACGGCAGCAGCACCCATCTCTTTGGCTTGCTCAATCCGATTGTTCAGGTTGTGGTACTTGATATACTTTGAATGAGGGTGAACCCCATCAGGAGCCCCAACGTCCATGACGAAAATGGCGCCGTTGCGTTTCTTTTCAGAGATCTTGGCATAATCATCATACTCAAGGTCAGGAGCTACAATACCATATCCCACATAAATGGTCTTGGCGGCTGCTTTGCCATTGGACGTGTATTTCACAGGGAAAAAATCTACGCCTTGCTCGTAGGTTGTCCCTTTGACCTGAAGGGTGGTACCTTCTAGAATGGAGGCGGCCACGGTGACGGGAAAGAATTGGTACCATCCATACTCCGGATCGACCGGAATCACACGGGTGCGTTTGAACTGAGAGACGATATAAACTGCGGCTTTCTTTTCAAAAGGGGTGCCAGGAGGACGTCCTCCCAATTCATCGCTTGAAAGGAATTCGATGTCCCTTTGGACCTCTGCGGCCCAATTCCCATCAGGTTGAGGACAGATCAATTCCTGTGACCTGACCTGAGTTGCGATGAAAATGAAAAAAGCCAGGAGGCTTCCTGTGGTTCTCATTTTTGCAGAATTTTTGTCAAAGATAGCCCAGAAATCACGGTTCAATATGACGAGGCTCAGGTTTGTGAAATGCTCGCTTCTGAAATAGGAGCATCAGCACGAATCCAGCAGTAATGGAAGCGTCAGCAATATTGAATATGGGGCGGAAGAAGACGAAGTAATCTCCTCCCCAGAAGGGGATCCAATCAGGGAGATATCCGTTATAGAGCGGGAAATAAAGCATATCCACCACGTTGCCAAGCATCGGGGCGGCATAGCCTTCGCCATTCAGTTGAGCAACACCCGTGTACCCGAGCCATTGATGGGCTTCGGTATCAAAGGTCAAACCCCGGTCAAATAGCAGGCCGTAAAAAGCACTATCGAGTAGGTTCCCCAATGCCCCGGCCAGAACCAAAGAAACGGCAAGTATCCCGAGGAATGGGTTGTTGTGACGGATCAGATTCCTGAGCCACCATGTGATCCCAATGATGGCGATGAGGCGAAAGATGCTCAAGCCCAGTTTACCCCAAAGGCCACCCCACTCAAGCCCGAAGGCCATCCCGGGATTCTCAGTGAAATGGATGATGAACCAATCGGTGATACGAAGGTCTTCGCCCAGGTAAAAAGAGGTCTTGATCCAGACCTTGAGAGCCTGGTCGATGATCAAAACCAAAAGAATGATGAAGAGGGATCGTTTCAAAGACCTACTGCTTCATTTTTGCCTCGATGCTCAATGTGGCATGAGGTACAAGCTTGAGTCGTTCCTTTGAGATCAATTTGCCAGTAGCTCGGCAGATCCCATAGGTCTTGTTCTCGATCCTTACCAAGGCAAGTCTGAGGTCGCGAATGAACTTTTCCTGACGGGCGGCAAGCTGGCTGTTCGCCTCCTTGCTCATTGTATCAGAACCCTCTTCAAATGACTTGAAGGTGGGCGAGGTATCATCCGTACCATTGTTCTTGTCGTTGGTGAAGTTCTCTTTGAGGATCACCAAGTCGTGCTCCGCTTTTTCGATCTTCTCCAGGATCAGTCTTTTGAACTCAGCTAGTTCTTCGTCCGAGTATCTCAATTTTTCTTCTGCCATGGCCTTCCATGTTTTGCGGGTTGCGCTAAAATAAATTTTTCAGCGACACGCCATTTATCAATTTATCAACTGACCTTCTCGACCTTGAGTCGAGTAGGGATCCCATCGATCTCCATATCCTCCCCATCAACCGAATCGGTGAGAATGAGTTCAGTGGTTAGGGTTTCCATTCCGATATAGTCGCGATTGGCTTCGACCGCCTCCGTCAATACGCCGGATCTCTCAATGGTCAACCGTATCTGATCCGTGATCTCCAATCCACTGTCCTTTCGCAGGTTCTGCACGCGATTCACGAGTTCGCGGGCCAATCCTTCGCGCTTCAGATCCTCGGTCAAAGAAATATCAAGGGCAACTGTTCGGCCATATTCATTACTGACCAGCATCCCCGGAATATCCTGAGTGCTTACCTCAACCTCTCCATTCTCCAATCGAATATTTTCGTCATTGCCAAGGTCGATATCCAGATACCCCTGAGCCTCAAATGCATTGATCTCTTCGGTTGATAACTTTCCAAGAGCAGCAGCTATTGTCTTCATGTGCTTTCCGACCCTCGGTCCAAGGACCTTGAAATTCGGCTTGGCTTTTTTCACAAAGATCCCGCTGTCTCCATCAACGATCTGTATCTCTTTGACATTCACCTCCGAAAGGATCAGATCGGCTACGGCCTCCAATTGCTCCTTAGAATGACGGTCTATTACAGGGACGACCATTTTCTGCAAAGGTTGGCGCACTTTGATCCTTTCTTTTTTACGAAGGGCGAGAACCATACTACTCAATTCTTGCGCCATCTGCATGCGCTCTTCAAGATCCGGGTCGATCGCATCCTCCTGAATCGATGGAAAATCAGCCAGGTGAACACTATTGGCAGTTTCCTTTCCGGTGATTCCATTCAGGTCACGATACAGACGTTCCATATAGAATGGCGCGAGCGATGCACCCAGTTTGGCCACTGTGATCAGACAGGTATAAAGCGTCTGATAGGCAGCGATCTTATCCGGTCCATACTCCCCTTTCCAGAATCGCTTCCTGCATAGCCGGACATACCAGTTACTGAGTTTTTCGACCACGAAATCCTGAAGGGGTCTGTAGGCCCGCGTCGGTTCATAATCATCCATGTTATCAGAGACCGTACGGATCAAGGTATTCAGCTCCGATAGGATCCAACGATCGATCTCTGGCCTTTCGGCGATGGGCACCTCATCCTCCTGATATTTGAAAGCATCGAGGTTGGCATACATCGCGAAGAACCCATAGGTGTTGTAAAGCGTCCCAAAGAATTTGCGGCTGACCTCCTCGACTCCGGCAAGGTCGAACTTAAGGTTATCCCAGGGCTGAGCATTGGTGACCATATACCACCGTACCGCATCGGCTCCGTATTTCCCGATGGTCTCAAAAGGATCCACCGCGTTGCCCAGTCGCTTCGACATCTTATGTCCGTTCTTATCCAGAACCAGACCGTTACTGACAACATTCCTATAGGCCACCTTGTCAAAGGCCATTGTCGCAATGGCGTGGAGTGTGAAGAACCAGCCTCGGGTTTGATCCACACCCTCGGCGATGAAATCTGCGGGGAAGAATTTCTCTTCATCGATCAGATCTGCATTCTCAAATGGATAATGCCATTGTGCATATGGCATGGAACCCGAATCGAACCACACATCGATGAGGTCGGATTCGCGCTTCATTGGTCTTCCATTCGAGGAAACAAGGGTGATCTGATCGGCATAAGGACGGTGAAGGTCCACCTGATCGTAATTGGCGTCCTCCATATTTCCTTCTTCGAATCCGGAAATGGGATTTGACGTCATGAATCCTGCCTGAACGGCACGTTCGATCTCTCTTTTCAACTCGCCAACAGAACCAATGATCTTCCGCTCATCTCCCTCTTCGGTACTCCAGATAGGCAATGGGATCCCCCAGTAACGGCTCCTACTCAGGTTCCAGTCATTGAGGTTCTCCAGCCAGTTCCCAAAGCGACCCGTACCGGTGCTTTCGGGTTTCCAGTTGATGGTCTTGTTGAGTTCGATTAAACGTTCCTTGGCAGCGGTGGAACGGATGAACCAACTATCAAGGGGATAGTACAGAACGGGTTTGTCGGTTCTCCAGCAATGAGGATAGGTATGCTCGTACTTCTCAACCTTGAAGGCCTTTCCTTCCTCCTTCAGTCGAATGGCGATCTCGACATCGACACTTTTTTCGGGGGCCTGACCTTCGTCGTAATACTCATTCTTGACGTACTTCCCTGCCAATTCTCCCATCTGAGAAACGAAACGACCCTGTAGGTCGACCAATGGAACCGGATTCCCGTTGTCATCGAGGACCAACATAGGGGGTACTCCGGCCTCTTTGGCCACTTTGGCGTCATCGGCACCAAAAGTTGGGGCTGTATGGACGATACCCGTTCCGTCTTCGGTGGTCACAAAATCGCCAGGAATTACACGAAAGGCATTTTCGGCACCCTCGAATGGTTTGGCAAAGGGAAGGAGCTGCTCATACCGGATCCCAACCAGTTCCGAACCCTCAAAGGTCTGCGCCACGAAGAAGGGAACCTTTTTATCATTGGTGGTGTAGGTGAGATCATCCTCACTTTCCACTTGCTCGAATTTGTGATCGAATTGCTTGGTGATCAATGGCTCGCCCAGAACGACCTGAATGGGTTCACCAGTATATTGATTGAAGGTCTTGACCCTTACATAACGGATCTTAGGACCCACGGTCAGGGCAGTGTTACTCGGTAAGGTCCATGGAGTGGTGGTCCATGCCAGAAGGTGAACCTCATTGTCTCCCCAAAGATCACGGGTTCGGTCACTCGGAATAGCTCGGAACATGGCTACGATGGTCGTATCCTTCACATTCCGATAGGTTCCGGGTTGATTGAGTTCATGCGAGCTAAGCCCGGTTCCCGCCTTGGGTGAATACGGCTGGATCGTGTACCCTTTGTAAAGAAGGTCTTTGTCGTAAAGCCTCTTTAACAGCCACCAGACAGTCTCGATATACTTGGTCTTGTAGGTGATGTAGGGATCATCCATATTGACCCAATATCCCATGACCTGGGTGAGTTCGTTCCACTTTCCAGTATATCGCATGACCGCTTCTCGGCATGCCTTGTTGTAATCCTCGACCGAGATCTTCTTACCGATATCCTCCTTGGTGATTCCCAGCTCCTTCTCCACACCCAATTCGACTGGGAGACCATGAGTATCCCATCCGGCCTTTCTCTTTACTTGAAATCCTTGCTGGGTCTTATATCTGCAGAAAATATCCTTGATCGTTCGCGAAAGCACGTGGTGGATCCCCGGCATCCCATTAGCAGAGGGTGGGCCCTCGTAAAAGACAAAGGGAGGACGGCCCTCTCGTTCGTCAATGGATCGTTGAAAGACATTCTCCTTTCTCCAAAAATCCAGGATCTCTTCCTGAACCTCGGGAAGTTGAAGGAACTTATATTCTTTGTACAGCTTCATGTCGATGATCTCTCCTTTGGCTGTTGGCCTTGCAGTTTTTTTAAGAGCGCGAATTTACAAATATTTGAGGCGCAATCATTTGTCAATACCATGTTGATTTTCAAACAGATCTCGTTTTCCGTGCTCCTATGCCTTGCCTTGCCTTTGTTCCTTCGGGCACAAACGCC
>JAJLJK010000048.1:0-31439 GCA_033844885.1 Bacteroidota bacterium
ATTGCTGAAAAGCCCAGCGTGACCGGCAACCCCTCCCAAAAGGGCAGCACCCTGATCATGGACATAGCCCCGTAAGAGTTGTCCCCTAAAAAGGAGGTCATTCTCTGTGGGAATGATCTCGTAATCTGGAAATCGATCCAAGGGTTTAAACCCCATCGTGTAGGCTCCTAAGGGTTTGTAGTATTTCTCACGAACCAACTGATCGATGGGTTGGTGATAATACTCCTGAACCATTTTGAACAGCATGTAATATCCCAGATCCGAATATTTATAACTGGATGGGCCGAGTGGTGAGGTAAATAGTTCAGTGTACACCGAATCCGGGTAATCGGTACGGAGGTAAAGATCCTTCGCCACCTGGATCGGAAATTCCAGGGATCGCTGATCGGAATACAGATTCTTCCTAAGACGATGATCTTTCATGGTCTTCAGATAGAAAGGGATCCATGGGACCAAACCGGCCTGATGGGCTAGAATATCACGGAGGGAAAGATCCGCCTTGTTCGTTCCCTTGGCCTCAGGTAAATAATCTCCAATCGGCATATCCAGATCGATCCTGTTCTGATCATAAAGATCCATGACCAGTGGCAAGGTCGAGGTGATCTTAGTGATCGATGCCAGATCATAGAGATCAAACAATCCCACTTCCCTTCGTCTTTCTGTGGATTGGTATCCAAATGCCTTGTGGTAGATCACCTTTCCTTTTCGGGCGATGAGGATCTGCATTCCGGGTGTTGCCTTATCACGCATGGCCTCCATCGCGATCCTGTCCACACTGACAAGATACCTTCTATCTATCCCAACCTCTTCTGGGATGCCATACCGAAGGCGATCCAGATCCGCCGTAAAAAGCCCATACCCCGGTGTGAAGAGTTCGCTGATGCTCACAGGTAAGCTTCCGGTGGCCCGAACCGCGCCAAACATCATCTGCGCGGTCAACTCCTGAGCATCCTTGCTGGATTGATAGGCCATGACCACGGCTTTGGCTTGATCGATCTCTTTGAAATTTCTGAGAGTGTAAGGGTTGGCGAAAACCGCCAGTATGTAGTGATTCTGGAAACCTAGTTTTTGTATGAATCGCTTTTCCTCAGGTCGCATTCCATATGGCTTCCACGGAGTTTCATCCGATGTGAAATATCCAACAATGACCCGATCAAAATCACTGAGTTGTGCAAGGAGTTGGTTTTCATTCCTCGGTTCATACACAAAATCCTGTACATCGGCGTACAATCGTAGGGTCCGATAAAAATCGCTTCTGGGTTCCCGTCCGATTCCGACATAGGCGATCTTTAGATCACCTACCTCTTTGATGGGCAAGGTCTTATCACGATTGATAAGCACGGTGATCCCTTTTTCAAAGATCTTCCGTCGGACGACCTCTGACTGTGGATCATTGAGGTCAGCGGCCAACCCCTTCAAAGAAATGGGTTCCTGCTTGGAAAGTCCGGCCCAATATTTTGCCATCAAGATCTTTCTGACCCTGCGGTCAATCTCCTCCATGGTGATCAGGCTGTCCTTGATCGCCTTTTTCATCAATCCTTTTGCTTTGGACACATCCTGGGCAAAAAGCATGATATCGTTTCCGGCCAGGAGCGCTTTAAGGTCGACCTCTCCCGGTTCATACCGGGCACTTACTCCTTTCATGTTGAGCGCATCCGTAAAGGTCAATCCATCAAAGCCCAACTCGTTGCGCAAATATCCATTCACCACCTTGGGAGACAATGAGCTTGGCATTCCGCTGGTGTCCAGGGCCGGCACATTCAAATGTGCCACCATGATGCTTCCCAACCCATTCTTGATCATCTGATTATACGGTGCCCATTCCACTTCCCGGAAACGTTGGATATCGTGGGATACGGTGGGCAATGTCTTGTGTGAGTCGGAGTCTGTATCGCCATGCCCTGGAAAGTGCTTGGCACAGGCCAATACCCCTTCATCCTGGATTCCCCTCATAAGTGCAGTGGCCTGGAAAGCGACCCTATCGGGATCCTCGCCGAACGCCCGGGCATTGATGATGGGATTGTCGGGATTGGTATTGAGATCCACCACCGGAGAAAACGTGACGTGAACCCCTAGTCTTTTCGCATGTCGTCCCATCAACCTTCCGGTCTGATAGAGCAATAAACTATCATTGACAGCTCCCATGGTCATCTGCCAGGGAAACTTAAAGGTCGAATCCAGACGCATGGACAGGTCCCATTCTGCATCCATCCCAATGAGCAGAGGAACCCTCGAGATATTCTGCAACTCGTTAGTGATTCGAGCTTGTCTGTAGGGACCACCCTGAAAGAAGATAAGTCCTCCAACACCTTGTTTGGTGACCAGTTCCTTTATTTCCGAAAGATGCTTTTCACCTTTGTTGGAATATGCGGCCACCATGAATAACTGGCCGAGTTTTCCATCTGTATCGAGGGTCGTCATCACGCTATCCACCCATGTTGTTCCCTCATTCATATAGAATACGGCCCTTCCTTGCTGCGCGTGGATATCAAAAAGCAGAAGTGCCAGGATCATCGCGAAAAGCGATCTCTTTACCCCCATAGAACGATTTTCTTCTTGTGAACGTTTTCTTGTTGTGAACCGCTAAGGTAAGGATAAGGAATACCGAGACCCCAATGCAGTTCGTACCTTTGTAAAAAACGGAAACATGTCCATTTTCTTTCGAGGAATTTTCAGGCAATCCAAACCCAGGCAATTTAGCTTGCCCCCTCGCTACTATGACGAGCGGAAGGAGCGACTTGACCAATTGAAGGCGAAGCAGGAGGAGAAAGATGCGGACAGCTTTCAGGACACGGAAAAGTACAGGGAGCATCTCAGAAGCAGTTGGGATCGTCAGCGTAAGTATACCCCTGGAGGTTCGTCCACCTTCCGGATTTTACTCATCTTTGCGGCCCTTCTCGTGCTAACTTATTATTTCCTTCTTGGCTAATGAGCCAGAACATCATTTCATTACTTCCGGATTCCGTCGCAAACCAGATCGCTGCCGGTGAGGTGGTTCAAAGACCCTCCTCTGCGGTAAAAGAGTTATTGGAGAATAGCATCGATGCTGGAGCCCATAAGATCCAACTGATCGTCAAGGATGCAGGTAAATCCCTTATTCAGGTGATAGATGATGGAAAGGGAATGAGTGAGGTGGATACCAGGATGGCCTTTGAGCGTCATGCGACCAGTAAAATCCGCACGGCCGAGGATATTTTTCGGATCCGAACAATGGGGTTCCGAGGAGAGGCACTGGCCTCGATCGCTGCTGTGGCTCAGGTGGAGATCCGGACCCGCCAGGAAGGGGTTGACCTTGGAAACGAACTTCGAATTGAAGGAACTCGCGTCACTCATACCGGTTTCTGCCAAACACCGGTAGGAACGAATCTGTCTGTTCGCAACCTCTTCTTCAATATTCCCGCCAGGAGAAATTTCCTGAAAAGCAATCAGGTCGAACTGAAACACATCATTGATGAGTTCGAACGCGTGGCTCTGGCAAACCCTGAGGTGGAGATGACCCTGGTCCACAATCAGAATGAGCTATTTCACCTTTTACCCGGAAACCTGAAACAAAGGATCATTGGTATTCTGGGTAGGAAATACAGCGAAAGGATCGTTCCTGTGGAAGAATCCACTGAGGTGGTCAGTCTGAAGGGCTTTGTCATGAAGCCTGAATTTGCCAGAAAGACCCGTGGGGAGCAATTCTTCTTTGTCAATGATCGCTACATTAAGAACCCCTATCTGCATCATGCGGTCACCGATGCCTTTGAGGACCTTGTCGCTCCGGATCAGCATCCTGGTTATATCCTTTTCCTGGACATCGACCCTTCGAGGATCGATGTGAATATCCATCCAACCAAGACAGAGATCAAGTTCGAGGATGAAAAAGCGATCTATGCCATCCTGCGAAGTTCCATCAAGCACGCTTTGGGCCAATTCAATATTCGCCCAACCATCGATTTTGAATCTGACACCAATTCTCAGGCCCCTCCCATCCGGCCAGGTCAGGCGATCCGACTTCCGGGGATCGAGGTCGACCCGAATTACAACCCCTTCTCCAGCGAAAGCAAATCCATACCCAAAGGGGAACCATCACAAAAGAGTACCTGGAATATCCCTTCCAAGCCCTCCCCAAAGGGCTGGGAGAGTATGTTCACTTCCCCCGAAAGGGAGACCAGCATTCCCGAACCTGAAACCGGCCTGTTCTCTCATCCGGACCAGGATGAAGAACCTCCAACTCCGGTTCAACTGGACCGAACCTATATTCTTTATCCTCATGAACAAGGAATTTTGGTGATCCATCAGAATCGGGCCCATCAGCGCGTCCTCTTCGAGGCCTACCTCAAGAGCCTGAGATCCCAGGCTGCAGCATCACAACAACTGCTCTTTCCAGTAAATCTGGAGTTCAGTGCCAATGATTATTCAATGCTTGAAAGCTGTATGGACGACCTTCGTTCCCTGGGTTTTGACATAGAATCTTTCGGGCAGAACTCGGTGATCCTTCATGGGATCCCAGTACATATGAATGAACCGGAGATCCCTTCGGCCCTTGAACAGATCATTGAAGAGTTGAAGAATTCGGCCAACGATATCGGAAGATCAAGGATGGAAGCCATTGCAGCCACTCTGGCAAGGGCATCGGCCATTAAGGTGGGAACCATCCTCGACACTCAGGAAATGCTACATTTGGTGGTTCAATGGAACCGGTGTACGGAACCCGGATACAGCCCAGGCGGGAAACCAGTGAGTTATCTGCTTTCTCTTCAGGAGATCGCAAAAAGATTGAATTGATGTATCAACGTCCACAAACCTTCAGCTTACTTCCACCAGTGATCAAGAATTTACTGATCATCAATGGATTGGCTTTCTTTGGAACCATGACCCTTGGGAGTACCTTCGGTTACGACCTGAATCGTGAATGGGGACTTTATCTACCCTTTGTATCTCCTCATTTTAACCCAGGGCAGATCATCACCCATATGTTCCTTCACGGGAACTTCATGCATATCTTCTTCAATATGTTCGCTCTTTGGATGTTTGGAAGTCCATTGGAGAATCTATGGGGAAGCAAGCGATTTCTGATCTTTTACATAGTGACAGGTCTGGGTGCAGCCCTTTGTCATTCTGGAGTGAACCTTTGGGAATATTACAATGCGGTCTCTCATCTTACTCCCGATCAATTGGATCTGATCAAGAGCGAAGGACAGCAGGTTTTGAATTCAATGCAAAATTATTCCAATCCTGACATGGGACTGGTGAACCTATTGCTAAATACGCCTACCGTTGGGGCTTCGGGCGCTGTGTTCGGGGTTCTACTGGGATATGGAATGACCTTCCCGAACACCTATATCTACGTATATTTCATGATCCCCATAAAGGCCAAGTATTTTGTGATCATTTACGGTCTCATCGAACTGTTCAGTGGGATCAGTAATTCGGCCAGCAACATCGCCCACTTTGCACATGTTGGAGGAATGGTCTTCGGCTATTTCCTGATAAGGCACTGGCAAAGAAATCAATTCAGACAATTCTGATATGACCCGGATCTCAGAAGAGATTAGAAATCAATTTACCCAAGGGGATCATCTCAACCGATTGATCCTGATCAATGTCGGGGTCTTTGTCCTTCTGTTGATCATCAAGGTGTTTGCTGCCTTGTTTCAGGCTCCTGGTTTGTTGACCGGGATCATGGACTGGATCACCCTCCCTTCAGATCCCATGACCTTCATTACACGGCCATGGACCCTGGTGACCTACATGTTCACTCACCTTGATTTCTTTCATATTCTATTTAACCTATTGATCCTGTACTTCACAGGGAAGATCTTTCTCGATTTTTTAGGAGAGCGCCGATTATTGGGAACCTACCTTCTAGGAGGTCTGGCCGGCGGGATCCTTTTCGTGATCAGTTATAATCTCTTTCCCCTCTTTACTCAAAGTTCAAGCCAGCACGTGCTTCTGGGGGCGAGTGCCGGTGTGATGGCCATTCTGATTGGGACCGCTGCCTACACTCCCAGTCTCCCGGTTCGTTTGTTCTTCGTTCTTGAAGTTCGACTTTGGGTGGTCGCCCTTTTAGTGGTTCTCATGGATCTGGCACAGATCCCCGTGGAGAATCCCGGGGGACACATAGCCCACCTGGGTGGAGCGGCTATGGGGTATCTTATTGTCCGGGGCCTTCGCACCGGAAAGGATTATTCGGAAGGATTTGTACGCTTTTGGGAGGATTTCTTTCAAAGCTTGCGGGGCGAAAAGAAGGTAAAAAAAGTCTATTCAAAGAAAAGGACCGGAGGGTTCTCCAAAAGGGATTCGGTTTCCGAGGATACCCAGGAACGCCTGAATGAGATACTCGATAAGATCCGGCAAAGCGGATACGAGGGTTTGACCAAAGAGGAAAAGGAATTCCTCTTCAAATACAGCCGAAAATAAACGATGTTCCGGAAACTCTCCCTCTTTCAAAAGATCCTCTACATTCTTAATGTGCCCACAGCTCTGGCTTTGCTCATTGCTGATGGTGCATACTACATCAACAGTTCGACCGTATTGGGAAGTTGGTTGGCCATTTTCTCCATCGGATGGCCTGTCCTCGCCATCTTGAATATCCTATTTGTCCTTTTGTGGTCCATATTCCTGAAAAGGACCCTTTTGTTAAGTCTTTTTGTTTTGATACTGGGAATCCCTCAGTTCAAGGCAAGCTATAGTTTTTCCAGTCGTCAAAAGCATTTCATTCCCGGTGAGAGCATTAAAGTGATGAGCTACAATGTCCGTGGGTACGACCGATATCGCTGGCTTTATAAGAACCTTCAAAAAGAAAAATTCACGGATTTTTTCCGGAACAATCGCCCTAATATCCTCTGTGTTCAGGAGCATATGAAGCATTATACCTCGCCGAACATTCATTTAAAATATGTTCATGAGGAAAGCAAGTATCGACCCATGACCTTTGGATTGGCCACGTACTCAGATTACCCCATCATCCAAAAGGGGAAGGTCGATTTCACCGATCAAACCGGTCCTTATGGATTCTTCATTTTCACCGATGTGCTCTTCAAGAATGACACGATCCGGATCTATAATGCTCATCTGATGAGCAATTATTTAAATCCTAATGAATATGAGGCTCTGAAGGAATTGGACACGGACCGTTCTGAGGAGATCGAACGCGATATACGGGATATTCTCAAACGATTGCGAAAAGGTGCTATGGTCCGCGGAAGCCAGATCGAGGATATTGTGGCCCATATGGAGACCTGGAATGGTCCCATGCTCCTTTGTGCCGACCTCAATAGTACCCCGACCACCTTTCCATACCGCAGCCTCGCAGGTCGATGGAACGATGCCTTCGTTGAGTCGGGTAAAGGGTTCGGGAATACCTACAGTAGGATCCCCGTACCCTTGCGGATCGATCACATTTTTGTGAATGACCGATTGGAGGCCTACAATTACCGAATTCTAGGATTTGATTATTCCGATCACTTTCCGGTGACGGTGGAACTGGAGTTGCTCTCGAAATAGACCTTCTTGAGTTCTAAGAGATTCAACGGATTCGGTGGCATCCCCCGAATGTCCTTCCGAATAAAGCGGACCACTTCATCATAGAAGAGGGGCATGACCGGAGCTTGTCCCATGACAATGGAATCACACTTTCGATAAAGCTCATCCCGAACAGAATCATTTGGCTCCACTCTGGCCAGTTCAAGGATCCGATCGAATTGAGGATCTGAAAAATGCGTGTAATTGGGTCCTGCAGGAGTGAAATTATCAGAATGGAAAAGGGATAGGTAGTTCTCCGCATCCGGATAATCCGCGATCCACGAAGCCCGAAAGAAGGGCATGGCAGCTCCCGCCTTCTTCTCTCGAAAAACCGCAGGAGGTAAGACCTCAACTTCAACCCGGATCCCGATTTCCGCTGCCTGGCTTTGAACAAATTCACAAAGGTCCAGGTAATCACTGGTCGTATAGAGTGTGATCGGGGACAACCCTTTTCCGGATGGATACCCTGCACTATCCAATAATCTCGATGCCTCTTCGGGATCGTAGGAATATCCATATTTTCCATCAATGTCAAAAGCCGGAAGCCCACGTGGGATCATCCCCTTTTCTGCCGGTTGGCCCAATCCATTTCTCAGATAGCGGATCATTGCTTCCCGATCAAGACATAGGTTCAAGGCCTTTCTTATGAGTGGGTCGTGGGCAATGGAGTGGGGATCGTCAACCACAAAGGCGAGATACTCTGTATTGAGATAGGGTATCTTTTGCAAAAGGAGTTGGTCCTTGTACTTCCCTTTGAGAGCACCATCCCGAGTCAACAATTCGTCCTTATAACTTGCATCCAATCCCGAAATGAGGTCATTGTTTCCCTTCAGGAATTCGAGGAATGCAGATTGTTTATCGGGAACAAAAGTGATCGCAACCGCTTCGAGAAAGGGAAGCTGTTCACCATTGAGGGTCTCAAAGTAATCGGGATTCCTTCGTAGGACCATTTTCTCATCGGGGATCCATGCTTTCAGGTAAAAGGGACCTGTTCCGATCGGGGAGCGTCCGGGATCTTTCCCCACGCACTCCATGGCACGTTTCGAAACCACCGAGCAATACTTCATGGTCAGAAGACCTAGAAATGGAGGAAATGCCTCTCGAAGCCGGATCTCAACCACAAGATCCTCTACCGCCCTGATCTCAACCACATTTTGTAGCACCCAGCTTCCAGGGCTTGCTACTTTGGGGTCCCTCAAGCGCTCGAGACTGTAGACCACATCCTCGGAAGAAAGCCGACGGGATGGGATATCAGGGAAACAGGTAGACTCATGAAATAGAACATGATCCCTCAATCGAAATGAATACAACCTCCCGCTATCCGAAATGGTCCATGACCTAGCCAGGCAAGGTTGAATTCCCAGGGCACTATCCATTTGAACCAGACCATTGAATATTTGATGGACCGCCCAAATATTGCTCTGTTCACGGGCAAAGGCTGGATCGAGAGTGGAAATCCCCCCGGATTCATTGTACTGGAAGACCTGCTTTCCTGTTGATTTCGATCCTTCGGAACAGGAAACCAGCAACCCGAAAAGGGCCACAAAGACGATGGACTTGAACATGACTCAAAAATAGGAGAAAACCCAGGTATGACCTTTTGTTCTAATATCTTGATTCTGTGGATAGAGGAATCTAATGTTGGTTTTTGAGGCCCGGTTTTCCTGCGTATCTTTGCGCCGCTTATGGATACTGGAAAACGTGTAGCATTTCACACCCTTGGGTGTAAACTGAATTTCTCGGAGACGAGTACCATTGCTCGTGATTTTGACGCAAATGGCTATGGTCGGGTCGGTTTTGACGAGCCCGCTGATGTTTATGTGATCAACACTTGCTCGGTCACTCAGAACGCGGATAAAGAGTGCAAGACATGGGTCCGCTCTGCTCTGAAGAAGAATCCTGACGCTTTTGTGGTTGTGGTTGGATGTTATGCCCAGTTACAACCTGGAGAGGTCGCCTCGATCGAAGGGGTGGACCTGGTGTTGGGCGCCACCGAAAAATTCAAGATCACTCAGTATCTGGAGGATCTCACCAAAAAAGATCTTGGAGAAGTTCACAGTTGTGAGATCAATGAAGCTGACTTCTTTGTTGGCTCCTATTCTATTGGTGATCGAACTCGAGCCTTCCTCAAGGTTCAGGATGGATGCGACTACAAATGCACCTATTGCACCATCCCGTTGGCCAGAGGGATCAGCCGGAGCGATTCACTCCAAAATGTACTCAAAAATGCCCGGGAGATCAGTGAACAGGGGATCAAGGAGATCGTCCTTACCGGCGTGAATGTTGGGGATTACGGGAAGGGTGAATTCGGAAACAAACGCCATGAGCATACCTTTTTGGATCTGGTCACCGAACTGGATAAGGTGGATGGGCTTGATCGGCTTCGCATCTCTAGTATAGAACCGAACCTTTTGAAGAACGAGACCATAGACCTTGTGGCCAATTCAGATCGGTTTGTGCCCCATTTCCATATTCCCCTGCAATCCGGAAGCGATGAGATCCTGAAAAAAATGAAAAGGAGGTATCTCCGAGACCTTTACAGAGACCGCGTCGAACACATTCGAAAGGTCATGCCTCATGCTTGTATCGGTGTCGATGTCATCGTTGGTTTTCCCGGAGAGACCCACGACCATTTCATTGAGACCTATACGTTCTTGAACGATCTGGACATCAACTATCTTCACGTATTCACCTATTCGGAGCGGCCAGATACCGAGGCTGTGGAAATGAAGGGTGTTGTTCCCATCGCCGAAAGGAAAAAAAGGAATAAGATGCTCCGAGGGCTCTCTGCAAAAAAGCGAAGGGCCTTCTATCAAAGTCAGCTCGGTAAAAAAAGGAGAGTGCTCTTCGAAGGTGAGAATAAGGAAGGATACATCCACGGCTACACCGAAAACTACGTTAAGGTCAAAGCACCTTGGGATCCTGCTTTGGTGAATACCGTTCATACCGTTGCCCTCACAGAGATCGATCATGATGGCCTTGCCAGGATCGCATTTGAAGTCGAAACCGTTTCTTGATATGGAACTACAGAAGATCGTTATTCAGGTCAATGATCTCGTCCGAAGCGTAGGAAGCTACATCCTTGCCCAGCGTGAGGTTATTTCCGGAAAGGATATCGAGACCAAAAGCCTGAACAGCTTTGTGAGTTATGTTGACAGGGAAGCTGAGAATAAGCTTGTCGCAGGTCTTCAGGAGATCCTTCCGGAGGCGGGCTTCATTACTGAGGAGGAGACCATCAAGACGGAGAGAAAAGAATACAACTGGATCGTTGACCCCCTCGATGGAACCACCAACTACCTTCATGGAATCCCTGTTTTCGCCATATCAGTAGCTCTGGTATCCGAGGAGGAAGAACTCGTCGGCGTGGTTCACGAGTTGGGAAATGATGAATTGTTTCATGCTTTCAAGGATGGAGGAGCATTTTGTAATGGAAGCCCCATTCAGGTCAGCGGTCACACTGAACTCAAAGATGCCTTGATGGCGACGGGATTTCCGTACTATGATTTCACACGTATGGATGAATATCTCGCCCTTCTGCGTCATTTCTTTCGTTCAACTCGAGGAGTGAGAAGATTGGGCTCAGCCGCCACGGATCTGGCCTATGTGGCTTCCGGAAGATTCGATGGGTTCTTTGAATACGGTTTGAATGCCTGGGATGTCGCTGCCGGGGCTTTGTTGGTCAAGGAAGCCGGAGGTGAGGTCACGGACTTTTCCTATGGGACGGATTATATCTTCGGAAAAGAGATCCTTGCCTATTCACCAGGATTATCCGTCGAATTACATCAGGCCATTGAAACCTATCTCAATGGAAAATAAAGGAAGGGTCGTCTTCCTTTCCGGACTAGGAGCCGATCACCGAGCTTTTAGCCTGCTTGATCTAGATGATTTTGACACCAAATTCGTGGATTGGATCGATCCGCTTGACGGAGAATCCTTTCAACATTATGGCCTGCGTCTTACCGAGGACCTTCATCTTTCTCCACAGGACTCTTTGGTGGGCCTTTCCATGGGTGGGATCATTGCTCAGGAAATCGCTGAAACCATCCCGGTTCGAAAGATCGTTCTAATCTCTAGTCTCAAGCATGACCAGGATGAACCTTGGATCTTCCCTTTTGGAAGAAAGATCGGATTCCCCTCCCCCCTTTCCCCAAAGGCGATCAAATTGGCCATCAAGGGCCTTTTGAATATCTACCCCCCTTTGAGAAAGGACCATCTAAAGATATTCAAGGAAATGGTGGAATCCTTTTCCCCTGAATTCTACTATTGGGCTATCAAGGGGATCCTGACCTGGGACCATCCAACTGTGAAAGTTCCCATTGCACAGATCCATGGAACAAAGGACGAGGTTTTCCCTCCTGCCAACGCAAAGGGCGCTGAAATGATCCCTGGGGCAAATCATTTGATGGTCGCCACCCATGCACAGCAGGTTTCCGCTTTCCTCAAGAAAGAGCTCACCAACCCATAGGGAGATGTTCACCTTTAAGGTGGAAAACACTTTGTCCACTGTGTGCGAAACCCCTTAGGATTCAATATTTTTGTCGGCTATGGAAATGATAGAAACCAGGATCAAGGACCTCTACGAAATACGCCCCAGGGTTTTTGAGGATCCAAGAGGATATTTTTTCGAGTCGTACAACAAGAAGGTCTTCGAAGGGTTAGGTATACAGGCCGAATTTGTTCAAGATAATCAATCCCTCTCTGGAAAGGGGGTTCTACGTGGTCTTCATCTTCAGGCCCCACCATTTGAGCAGGGGAAATTGGTCCGGGTGATCAAAGGATCTGTTCTGGATGTGGCTGTGGATATTCGAAAAGGGTCTCCCACCTTTGGTCAACATGTGGCTATTGAACTCTCGGAAGAGAACAAGAAGATGTTCTGGATTCCACCGGGTTTTGCCCATGGTTTCCTTACCCTGGCAGATGAAACCATCTTTGCCTACAAGTGTACCGGATATTATGATCGGAATTCAGAGATGGCCGTTCGATGGAATGATCCGGAACTTGGAATTGACTGGGGAATAAAGGATCCCATTTTATCGGAAAAAGATGAAATGGCACCCTTGTTGAAGGACTTTCAATCGCCTTTCACCCTCTGAGAATGAAACGATTTTTTGAAATATTAGGTGTTGCCACAGCTGCCACCCTTTCGGCTACGATACTGATCCATGGTACCAGTGATGAGAACACGGATCCCGAATATCGTTCGAATTTCATGAACAATTATTCGGTGTATTCCGTCCCCCTTCCGACATCGGTTCAGTTTGCTGGTGAGGAGGTTCCTCTGGAGGATCCGGATGTCTTTGAAAGACTGGACCGAGAGATGTTGGTGAATACCTATTGGCAAAGCAATGGGATACTGTTGATCAAACGGGCCAATAAGTATTTTCCGGTCATTGAACCGATCTTAAAAAAGAATGGGATCCCGGATGATTTTAAGTATCTCGCGGTGATCGAAAGTGGCCTAACAAATGCCGCATCACCTGCAGGGGCCAGAGGTTTCTGGCAATTTCTTGAGGGTACGGCAAGAGATTACGATCTCGAGGTCAATGGCGAGGTCGATGAGCGCTATCATGTGGCATTATCTACGGAAGCTGCCTGCAAATACTTCAAGGATGCCTACGAGCGATTTGGAAGCTGGACACTTGTTGCTGCCAGTTACAATATGGGGATGTTCGGACTGGAAAAGCAACTCGATCGCCAACACGAGACCAGTTACTATAATGTCAACCTGAACGAGGAGACCGGAAGATATGTTTTCAGAATATTAGCGATCAAACAGATCCTGGCCAACTACAAGGATTACGGTTTCAAATTGAGGGAGAAGGATCTTTATAAGGATGTCCCTACCTATGAGATAACCGTGGATACCACGATCGCTCACCTGGGAGACTTCGCTCATCAGAACAACATCTCCTATAAGACATTGAAATATCTGAACCCATGGCTCAGGGACAATAGCCTGAACAACCGATCTGGTAAACCATACTTGATCAAGTTGCCGAAAGAGGGCTATTACCAGCTTTACAAGCCAAGGGAAGAAGAAAAGAATTAAAGACGACCGTCCATTTCCATGGAGGAACAGATCATACCTGAGGTGACCGAAGAGATCATTGAGATCGTAGGGGCCCGGGAACACAACTTGAAGAACATATCGCTGGATATCCCGCGAAACAAACTCGTGGTGATCACCGGCCTGAGTGGCAGTGGGAAATCTTCCCTTGCCTTCGATACCATTTACGCTGAGGGACAAAGGAGATATGTCGAAACCTTCAGTGCCTACGCTCGTCAATTCTTGGGAGGTCTGGAACGACCTGATGTGGATAAGATCAATGGTCTTAGCCCGGTGATCTCCATCGAACAAAAGACCACCAGTCGCAATCCTAGATCCACCGTCGGGACCGTGACCGAGATCTATGACTTCCTCCGATTGCTCTTTGCCCGTGCCGGTACTGCCTACAGTTATGTCACTGGCGAAAAGATGGTAAGCTATACGGATGAACAGATCCTGAACCTCATCCTAGACCGTTTCAAGGGGAGAAAGGTCGCCCTCCTTGCCCCGATCGTCCGATCCAGAAAGGGTCACTATCGGGAACTTTTTGAACAAATCGCCAAATTGGGATTCCTTCGCGCTCGAGTGGATGGTGAGATCGTGGAGGTAAGCCGGGGAATGAAACTGGACCGTTACAAGACCCACGATATTGAGGTCGTCATCGATCGAATGCCTGTGGATGATCAGGCCGAAAAGCGATTGCGTACCTCGATAGGAACAGCCATGCATCATGGAAGGGGAATCATAATGGTGATGGACCTGGAAACCGAAAATCCTGTTTTCTACAGTCGCCATTTGATGTGCCCCACAAGCGGGGTCTCTTATCCAGAACCCGAGCCCAATACGTTCTCATTCAATTCGCCCAAGGGAGCTTGCCCGCGATGCAATGGACTTGGCGAAGTACAGGAGGTGGATGTCGAAAGCATCATCCCGGATAAGAGTAAAAGCATCCGAAAAGGGGGGATTGATCCGCTCGGAGATTTCAAGAACAATTGGGTGTTCAAACAAATGGAGATCATCGGTGAGCGCTATGGTTTCACCCTTGATACCCCGATAAAGGATATCCCTGAAGCCGGAATGGATGTGATCCTGAATGGTAGCCGGGAGACCTTTCAGGTGACCAGTAAGGAATTAGGGGTCACCAGGAATTACTCCATTGATTTCGAGGGAATGCTCGAATTCATCAAGATCCAAAGTGAGGAATCCAGAAGCAAGAGCATTCAGAAGTGGGCTGACCAGTACATGACCCCTGTCCCCTGCCCTGAGTGTGAGGGAACTCGCTTGAGGAAAGAATCTCTGCACTTCAAGGTTGGCCCTTACAATATCGCGGATCTGGGGAATATGGACCTTGGACACTTCGGAAAATGGCTTGATAGTGCAGATCAGTACTTTTCGGAGAACCAAAAGCTCATTGCAGAGGAAATCCTGAAAGAGCTCCGTGCCAGAAATGGATTTCTTCTGGACGTCGGCCTTTCCTACCTGAGTTTGAACCGCTCTGCCCGTTCTCTATCGGGGGGAGAGGCACAAAGGATCCGGCTTGCGACTCAGATCGGATCGCAATTGGTAAATGTCCTGTACATCCTGGATGAACCCTCGATAGGATTGCATCAACGCGACAATCGACGATTGATCAAAAGCCTTGAGAACCTTCGTGATATTGGAAACTCCGTGATCGTAGTGGAACACGACAGAGAAATGATCGAATTCGCGGATCACGTCATCGATATCGGTCCTGGTGCCGGAATTCATGGCGGAAGGATCGTTGCACAAGGGACATATCCTGAGATCCTTTCTTCGGACTCGTTAACTGCGTGGTACCTCAAAGGTGACCTGGAGATTCCTGTTCCCAAGAAACGCCGGGCCGGAAATGGATCCGTTCTAGAGCTGAAGGGTGCATCCGGAAATAACCTCAAGGATGTGGACGTAACCATCCCTCTGGGCAAACTCATTGTGATCACCGGTGTATCGGGAAGTGGGAAATCCACTTTGATCAACGAGACCCTCTATCCTATTTTGAGCAAGCACTTCTACAGAAGTCATAAGAACCCGATGCCTTACAAGGAGATCATTGGAATAGAGCATGTGGATAAGGTCATCGATATCGACCAAAGTCCAATCGGAAGAACTCCAAGATCCAATCCAGCCACCTATACCGGTGTGTTCAGTGATATTCGAAATCTCTTTGCTCAGCTTCCAGAAGCAAAGATCCGAGGGTATAAACCCGGTCGATTCTCTTTCAATGTAAAAGGAGGACGATGTGAGACGTGCGAGGGAGCCGGCCTTCGGGTGATCGAGATGAATTTCCTCCCCGATGTTTATGTACCCTGCGAGACCTGTCAGGGCAAACGCTTCAACCGTGAAACCCTTGAGGTACGTTACCGTGGACATTCTATCGCAGACGTGTTGGACATGAGTGTAGAAGAGGCTGTAGAATTCTTTCAAAACATTCCGAAGATCCACCATAAGATCAAGACCCTATTGGATGTTGGTCTCGGATATATCACCCTTGGCCAGCAGTCGACAACTCTTTCCGGAGGTGAAGCGCAGAGGGTCAAGCTTGCCACCGAATTGAGCAAGAAGGACACCGGAAAAACACTTTACATTCTGGATGAGCCAACGACCGGTCTTCATTTTGAGGATGTCCGTGTCCTTATGGAGGTTTTGGACAAACTGGTTGAGCGAGGAAATTCGGTTCTTGTGATCGAACACAACCTCGACGTGATAAAATTGGCCGACCATATCATTGACATTGGGCCTGATGGAGGTGCAAAAGGCGGAACCATTGTAGCAGAAGGAACACCCGAAGAGATCGCCAGAAATGAAAAGAGCATCACAGGTGCCTTCTTAAAAAATGAATTGAACAGATCCTATGAATGATGATAAGATCAGGAGTGCCTTCGAGCAAAAGACCTGGAATGAGATAAAATCAAATGACTCTTGGGCGATCTTTAAGATCATGTCCGAGTTTGTTGAAGGATACGAGTCGCTTTCGCGGATCGGACCCTGCGTGAGTATCTTTGGATCTGCCAGAACCCAACCCGAGGATCCCAATTACCAATTGGCAGAGGAGATCGCCTTTCGCCTAACCGGGAATGGATATGGGATCATCACCGGCGGTGGACCAGGAGTAATGGAAGCTGCCAATCGCGGAGCTCAAAGAGGAAAGGGAACCAGTGTAGGATTGAACATTGAACTCCCCCATGAGCAAGTACCTAACACCTACATCGATCAGGATAAGAACCTACACTTCGATTACTTCTTTGTACGAAAGGTCATGTTTGTGAAGTATTCCCAGGGATTCGTTGTGCTTCCCGGAGGATTTGGGACCCTGGATGAGCTCTTTGAGTCGCTTACGCTAATCCAGACCTATAAGATCGGTCGATTCCCTATCGTTCTGGTAGGTAGAGCCTTTTGGTCTGGTTTGATCGATTGGATGAAGGATACCCTTTTGGAGGCGAACAACAACATCAGTGCCGAGGATCTGGATCTTTTCCAAATGGCGGATACGCCTGATGAGGTCGTCAATGTGATCGATGACTTCTACAGCCGATATCTACTCAAACCCAACTTCTGATCGGAAAATTACCTGTTGATCAATTTCTGTCCGAAATACCCCTTGTCGGAAAGGATCCGAATATGGTAAACGCCGGATGGTAGATCCACAGGGATGAAAGTCTCTGAGCTCAGTTCGACCTTCTCGGAAAGAATGAGGCTTCCTGTCATTGAAACCAATTCGATTCGTACTCGTTGTCCCAAAAGACTTTGCGATCGAATTCGGATCTGTCCCTGAATGGGATTCTCCACCCAAAGATCATGGATGGAATTCTCTTTGATATCAAGGTTGAGAGGACGCATAGCTACTTTCACGAGGGGATTCTGGCCATTCACATAATTGAAAGAGATCGTGTCGTTGTGGTAACCTTGCTTGCTGAGGATTACGAATTCAGGACCTACATTTAAGGTGGCGATCCTTGCCAAACCTTTCAGATCCGTCTCCAATGTATCAGAAAGTCGAACCGAAACCACCTCGACCAGAGGCAACTTTACCTTGGTCAGGGAATCATAGACCTCTAGAGTCAGTCGGGCGGCCGGAATATATGCAGGTTCCAAAACAAATAGCCCCTCCTCCATATCACTTACCAATAGGTTTCCAGATGGAAGGTATGGATATGCTCCCCAAGCACCATTATACCCCGGTCCCTGAAATGGAGAGGTATCGTAGAAACCTACTTCAAAAAGATTATGAGGGTCTGAGATGTCGAGAATATTCACCCCCGCCGTATAATAGCTCGTCACGAGAAAATCACCATATACATGCGCATTATGTGGGATCACATCGGTTCCGGGATACTTCTGATATCTGTCGATCTCCGTCATGTTCATGACATCCGAGACGTCATAAGCACCTATGTAACCCGCTTGTACCTCATCCGTGGTGAAAACATAATTTCCATCATCACTTAACCAGCAATTGTGATTGAATTGATTCGGCGATGAAACCTGGGATAGGAAAACAGGACTGCTTTTGAATCGAACGTCATAAGCTGCAAGGGCTCCAGCATAGATGGCCGAACCATAAAGGGTGTCATTTCTGGCATACCCATCGTGATGATAATACCCCGGAATATATCCTAGATAGGTTGGGTTCCATGGGTCAGACGAAAGGTCGAACATCAGGGTTTTGAAGTCGGCATTGGTTCCGAAGGCATAGAGGACCCCATTCTCATCGATCCAGATATTGTGGGCACGCTGATAGAAATAGAACGAAGTATCCACCATCACGATAGGCTTGAATTCCTTGAACCTGGGATTGACAAGGCTGTCCATATCGACGATCAAAATCCCGTTTGAAGGCCCGCTTTGGTAATCATGGACGACATAAGCGTAATGATCCCAGGTCTTGATATCCCTCCAGGTCGAATTAGAACCCTGAATGGAGACCAATTCAACCGGATTGGTGGGCTGAGTCACATCTACAATGCTGAATGATGTCCTTGTACCAACCAGGGCGTACTCATTTCCCAATGTATCGGCATATCCCCAAATGTCATTGAGGATCGGGGTGTAGGGCAAATGTCCGAGCTTGGTTACGTTCAGGCTGTCCCGAGCCTGAGAGTAGCCATTGAATCCGGCAAAGATCCCCAGGAGGATCAAAAGCATCATTTTTTTCATTCCTTCGAAATTAATCGAAGAGGGAAGCTTGTTCAGGGCCCGATTCGGGGTTTGGATCTTCATTCTCCTCCTCCTCTGAATCCACGGCTATCTCCTCTTCAGGTTCGGGTAAAGGGTCAAGGACCTGTATCTTTTTGACGGTCAAGGGGGTCAATTGGTTGCCCTGGGCCTTCATTCCCTTAACGGAAATAAACTCCTCCAGGTTGACCTCAAGGGGCTCTTTTTCCTTCCCACCTTGTTTTCTGAACAGGATCTCGATTCTTGGATAAAGTTCCGTTGTCACATATTCAAGGAAGGATCCTTCTGAGTCACTAATGAAGGATTCCTTTTTGTTGGGTGCGGTCTCCACCTGGAACCGTTTGACGTAATATCGTCCTTTTTCACCATCAAAGTAGACAACACTTATTGGCCGTTCGGGATCGAATTTCTCGATGTGCAATAGATCCTCGTCAAAATGGGTCGAAAGATCAAATCCGGTAAGTTTCAAATGGCCTGACCGCATGAGTGTAAGGATCATATCCTCTCCCTTGAAGGCACCCAGGAGGCGACCTCTTCCATCTGCATTCAGCCGATGAACCGCATCGTCGAACCAGATCTTCCGTGGTGCAAGGGTGGACACTCCTTTCTCTTTCATTTCCACCTTGCGGACAGGGTATTTACTTACAATGTTCCCTTTCGAACCTCGACCTTTGATATCGAGATCCGAAAAATCCACATCGAATTTCAGTTTCTTAAGCCTCTGCAAGGGTTTCAAATAAATAGTGACCACTTCGGCCTCCCCATTTGGATTGGCAGAAAAGTAGACCACCTGGGATCCTGAGGTCCCCTGGGTCAAGGGATATTCCTTCTCGCGAGTGACGCTGGTGACATTGAATCGCTTCATATAGGTCACCCCCGATTTGCCATCGCGGTACATCATGTTGTAGACGGTCCGCTTGTCTCCCTTCTTGAAGACGGCGGCGTGAATGATATCTTTTCCGACATAGACCTTGGACCCTACCTTGACGACCTGCATGACCCCATCCTTCCGGAAGATGATGATATCATCGATATCAGAACAGTCACAGACGTATTCTTCCTTCTTCAATCCGGTTCCGATGAAACCCTCTGCCCTGTTGATATAGAGTTTTTCGTTGGCGATGGCCACTTTGGTCGCCTCGATGTCATCGAACAAACGGATCTCGGTTTTTCGCTCGCGCCCGGTAGCGTATTTCTTTTTAAGGTTCTTGAAGTAATCCACCGCATAATCGATGAGGTTGGCGAGATGAAATTTCACCTTTTCAATATCCCCTTCAAGTGCGGCGATCAGATCATCTGCCTTGGTAGAATCGAACTTGGAGATACGCTTGATCCTGATCTCTGTCAAGCGTACGATGTCCTCCTCAGTCACTTCTCGCAATAATTTGGGCAGGTGAGGCTCCAATCCACGGCGAATGTTGGAGATCACCTCTTCCCAGGTCTCGGCTTCCTCTATGTCACGATAGATCCGATTCTCGATAAAGATCTTTTCCAGGCTGGCAAAGTGCCATTTCTCCTGAAGTTCTCCCAACTCGATATCCAATTCACTCTTCAGAAGCTCAACTGTGTGCTCTGTACTTCTTCGGAGCATTTCATCCACCCCAATGAAAAGGGGACTGTCCTCGTGGATCACACAACCCAAAGGAGAGATACTGGTCTCACAGGCCGTGAAAGCGTAGAGAGCATCAATGGTCTTATCCGGAGAGATATTGGGTGGGAGATGAATCATGATCTCCACATTTTCGGCCGTATTATCCTCGATCTTCTTGATCTTGATCTTTCCCTTGTCGTTTGCCTTCAGGATACTATCGATCAATGAGGTGGTATTGGTTCCAAAGGGAATCTCAGTGATGACCAATGTCTTAGGATCGTGGGCCGTGATCTTGGCTCTCACTCTTACACGTCCTCCTTTGGCACCATTGTTATATTGACTGAAATCCGCTATTCCACCCGTTGGAAAATCCGGGAGGATCTCGAATTTTTTTCCACGGAGAATATTGATGGAGGCGTCGATCAACTCGACAAAATTATGAGGCAGGACCCGCGTGGACAATCCAACGGCGATCCCCTCCACACCTTGTGCAAGAAGGAGTGGGAATTTGACTGGAAGGTTGATGGGTTCCCTACCCCTTCCGTCATATGAACTTTGCCATTCGGTCGTCTTGGGATTGAAGACCACCTCCAAAGCGAATTTGCTGAGTCGGGCTTCAATATATCGAGGGGCGGCTGCACTATCGCCGGTAAGGATATTCCCCCAGTTCCCCTGGGTGTCGATCAATATGTCCTTTTGTCCAAGTTGCACCAGAGCATCGCCGATCGAAGCATCACCGTGAGGGTGGTACTTCATGGTCTGACCGATGATATTGGCCACCTTGTGGTAGCGACCATCCTCCATTTCTCTCATCGCATGGAGGATACGCCGTTGGACAGGCTTAAGCCCATCTTCCATAGCCGGAACCGCACGCTCCAGGATCACATAGGAGGCATAGTCCAAAAAGTAATTCTCATACATTCCGGACACCCGTGTTATCCGGACATCGTCATTATCATGATCTTCGGGTTGGGGCAACCCCTCTTCATCCAGCATTGGTGTCGCTGTTTTTATAGTTGTGTTTCACTGCGTGTTTCAACGAGGTTTCGATCTCCCTTACCTCACCCCTGCCAAGATAGGAAATGGGGGTCTTCAGGTAGACCGTTCCGCGTTGGCGGCTATCCACTTCAAGGATCATTGTCCTCCTCAGTAGGAATCGCTTGATCCTGTATCCTTTTAATTTATCCTTTGGGAACTCATAATGTTGGTAGAACGGTTTTCCGATCCACTCGAACATAGGTTCCCTGCTCTTTACCACGATCACCTCGCCATCCGAATCATATTCGAGCATGGGTCTACCCAAATGGGCGAGGATCACTAGACAGATGATCACGATGGGCATGAATAGAAATTGATCCAATTTCCACTGCCCAGTGAAGAAAAGCATGGCCACGACATCGCTTATCAGCAATAAGACAAGCAAAAAATAAATGAACGCGATCACTCGGTACCGTCTAAAGGTCTTGATGATCATGGATAGGAGAGCTATTGGTTAGGTCAAATGTAAATAATGCCTGGTTTAGGACTTTCCTTTCAGGCCGCAGATTCCTCACCGATCAGGTCCTTTTCGATCCTGAGGTTTTCGATGATGAATTCTTGCCTTTCTGGGGTATTCTTTCCCATGTAGAATTCCATGAGCTGGTCGATGCTGTAATCCTTACCCAGCATGACAGGCTCCAATCGGATCTCCTGCCCAATGAAATTCTTGAACTCATCAGGAGAGATCTCTCCCAATCCCTTGAATCGGGTGATTTCCGGCTTTGCGCCCAGTTTCAACATAGCAGCCCGCTTTTCCTCTTCCGAATAACAATAATGGGTCTCCTTCTTATTCCTCACCCGGAAAAGTGGGGTCTGAAGGATGAACAGATGTCCCTCTTTGACCAGTTCCGGGAAGAATTGGAGAAAGAAAGTGATGAGCAGAAGGCGAATATGCATACCGTCGACATCTGCATCAGTGGCGATCACCACATTGTTATATCGAAGATTGTCAAGACCGTCCTCAATATTAAGTGCAGCCTGAAGAAGGTTGAACTCTTCGTTCTCGTAAACCACCTTTTTGGTAAGACCATAACAGTTAAGGGGTTTCCCTTTCAAACTAAAGACGGCCTGAGTATTGACATCCCTTGATTTGGTGATGGATCCGGATGCCGAATCTCCCTCGGTAATGAAAAGGGTGGTCTCCAGGCGTCGTTCGTCCTTGAGGTCGTTATAATGAACTCTACAGTCGCGAAGTTTCCTGTTGTGAAGGCTTGCCTTCTTCGCACGTTCACGTGCCAGTTTCCGGATCCCAGACAGTTCCTTTCTTTCCTTCTCTGCTCGGATGATCTTCTTTTGGATCGCATCCGCAACATCAGTGTTCTTGTGAAGGAAATTATCCAGATGGTTCTTCAGGAAATCGATCACAAAGGTCCGGATGGTGGGAAGATCAGGACCCATATCAGTCGACCCGAGTTTTGTCTTTGTCTGACTCTCGAAGACCGGTTCGATCACTTTTAAGGATATCGCAGCGATCACGCTTTGGCGGATATCACTTGGATCGTAGTTCTTATTGTAGAATTCGCGAATGGTCTTCACCAAGGCCTCCCGGAAAGCAGAGAGGTGCGTACCCCCTTGGGTGGTGTGCTGACCGTTGACAAAGGTGTAATATTGTTCACTTTGAGACTTCTCACTATGGGTGATCGCGATCTCAATATCCTCCCCTCTCAGGTGAATGATGTCATGAAGGATGGATCCATCGATATTGTCACTCAAAAGATCCTTAAGTCCGTTCTCTGAGTAGAATTTCTCGCCGTTGAAATAGATCGTCAACCCGGGATTCAGGTAGACGTAATTCAACAGCATCTTTTCAACGTACTCGTTCCGATAGCGATAATGAGGAAAGATGGTAGGATCAGGTCTAAAGGTGATCTTGGTCCCTCGACGACTCGATGATTCTTCGATGGGAGGGTCATTGACCAGTTCTCCCTTTTCAAACTCCGCCACTTTGGTTTGGCCATCACGAATGGCCTGGGCCATGAAATGACTTGACAGGGCATTGACTGCCTTGGTACCCACCCCGTTCAACCCCACGGACTTTTTGAAGGCCTTTGAGTCGTATTTCGCACCGGTGTTGATCTTGCTGACACAATCGATCACCTTTCCAAGTGGTATCCCACGACCATAGTCCCGAATGGTCACTTCCCCCTCCTTGATGCTGACCTCTATGGTCCTACCGGCACCCATGACGAATTCGTCAATGGAATTGTCAAGCACCTCTTTGAGCAAGATATAGATCCCATCATCATGTGATGAACCATCTCCGAGCTTCCCGATATACATCCCCGGACGAAGCCGTATGTGCTCCTTCCAGTCGAGACTCCGTATGTTATCCTCCGTATACTGCTGTTTCTCAGCCATGGTCGACCTCCTAATTTCAATAGCGCTTAAATGTAGGAAAAACGATTCCCTCCTCTACCCCAGCACGGGGGAGGCTTTAAACAACTTTTTTCACAATTTTTCAACGATTGAGACCCACCGTGCCCTTTAGACATTGAAGCGGAAATGCATCACATCCCCATCCTTGACAATGTACTCCTTACCTTCTACGCGAAGTTTCCCGGCATCCTTAACTGCCTGTTCAGATCCAAACTTGACATAGTCCTCATAACTGATGACCTCGGCCCGAATGAATCCCTTTTCAAAATCCGAATGGATGACACCGGCCGCCTGAGGTGCGGTCGATCCTTTTTTGATGGTCCAGGCACGAACCTCCTTTTCACCGGCGGTGAAATAGGTCTGAAGATCGAGAAGTTGGTATGCGGAACGTATCAATCGATTCACTCCTGGTTCCTCTAGCCCAAGGTCCTCCAAAAAGATCTGTCTTTCCTCATAGGTTTCCAGATCCATGATGTCGGCCTCGATGGCGACCGCCAAAACCAGGATCTCTGCGTTCTCTCCCTCAACTTCTTTTCTTACCGCATCCACAAAGGCATTACCCTCACGGACGGAACCTTCATCCACATTACATAGATAGAGGACAGGTTTGTCTGTAAGAAGCTGAAAGCCTTTGATCAACTGATTCTCTTCATCGGTCCTTTCGAAACTTCGAACCGAATTCCCTCCCTCAAGATGGGTCTTTATTCGTTCGATCAGGGTGACTTCCTTAAGAGCCTCCTTGTTTCCACCCTTTGAGTTCTTCTTCGCCTTATCCAGGCGCTTTTCCACCGTTTCAAGATCTTTCAATTGAAGCTCGATATCGATGGTCTCCTTGTCCCTGACGGGATCTATTGAACCATCCACATGGGTGATATTGTCATTTTCAAAGCACCGAAGTACATGAATGATCGCATTCGTCTCACGAATGTTTCCCAGAAATTGATTTCCCAACCCTTCACCCTTGCTGGCACCTTTTACCAGTCCTGCAATATCAACGATCTCGACCGTTGCAGGGACCACCCTTTCTGGGCTTACCAATTCCTCCAGTTTCTCAAGCCGATGATCCGGAACGGAAACAGTACCAACGTTGGGCTCTATCGTACAAAATGGAAAATTGGCAGACTGAGCCTTTGCATTGGATAGGCAATTGAAAAGAGAGGACTTCCCAACATTGGGCAGACCGACGATACCACACTTCATCTCGAATTCGATTTTGGAGCGGCAAATTTAGTGCTATCAAACATTTAATAGGGAGGGTTGTACTCTTTTTTGCTTTATCGGATATTGTGATGATCGTGTTCACAAATCCCGGGAGTTGAAACTGACCAAACTTTTGGAAAGTGGTACTTTTGCCCGAAAATTTTGCTTTCTATCATGTCCAAAACTCAGGAATTAAAAGATTTCGCTCAGCAAGTTCGCCGTGATATCGTAAGGATGGTCCACGCGGTACAAAGTGGTCATCCCGGTGGAAGTTTGGGATGTACGGAATTCTTCGTTGCCCTGTTCCAAGATATCATGGAGCACCATCCCTCAAAATTCGACATGAATGGAAGAAATGAAGACCTATTCTTCCTTTCCAATGGACATATCTCGCCTGTTTATTATAGTGTTCTCGCACGATCTGGATATTTCCCGGTAGAAGAGCTGAAAACTTTCCGAAAGATCAACAGTCGTCTTCAGGGGCACCCCACTACTCACGAGGGGCTTCCTGGGGTGCGGATCGCATCCGGATCACTCGGTCAGGGAATGAGTGTTGCCATTGGTGCGGCGCTTGCCAAAAAATTGAACGGGGATGATCACCTGGTCTATTCCCTTCACGGGGATGGAGAGCTTCAGGAAGGACAGATCTGGGAAGCAGCGATGTTCGCACCAAATCACAAAGTGGACAATCTGATCTGTACCATCGATGCAAATGGTCAACAGATCGATGGTGCCACCGATGATGTCATGCCACTCGGAAGTATTGGCGCGAAATTTGAAGCATTTGGCTGGGATGTGATGCACATCCAGAATGGAAATGATATGGACCAGGTTCTGAGTGGTCTTAAAGCTGCAAAGGACCGGACAGGTAAAGGAAAGCCTGTCTGTGTGGTCATGCGTACAGAAATGGGTGCCGGTGTGGACTTCATGGAAGGAACCCACGAATGGCACGGAATAGCCCCCAGCGATGAACAATTGGAAAAAGCCCTTGCTCAACTTCCCGAGACCCTCGGTGATTACTGAAAAACTGCCATTGAGACCTCTCTTTCGTGCATACCTATTTATCCTGCTGATCCTGCCCTTGGCTGGGCATTCACAAAAACAGGAGGTTCCCCTGACCCGAATCCTATTCGTATTCGATGGGTCCCAGAGCATGTATGGGCGATGGGAAAGTGGCAACAAGATCGATATCGCCAAGGAGCTGATGATCCGAATGCTAGATTCATTGCAAAGTCTTCAAAGCGAGGATTTTCAATTGGCCCTGAGGATCTATGGACACCAGAAACCTGTTCCTCCGCAGGATTGTAATGACACCAAACTAGAGGTGGCATTCGGATTCAACAATTTTGTGAGGATCAAAAGAGAACTTCGGGCCATCATCCCCAAAGGAACCACCCCCATAGCCCACTCCCTAGAAAGGGCCGCTACGGATTTTCCCCCTTGCAACAACTGCCGAAACATCATTATCCTCATCACAGATGGGGTTGAGTCATGCGATGGTGATCCATGTGCAGTGTCGCTGGCCCTTCAAAAAAAGGGGATCGTCCTGAAACCATTTGTGATAGGGATCGGTCTGGATGAGAATTTCCGGAATACATTCGAATGCGTCGGAAACTATTTTGATGCTGCAGACGAGAAGACCTTCAAGAATGTACTTGGGATCGTGATCAGTCAGGCGCTGGACAATACCACTGCCCAAGTGAATCTGTTGGACATCAATGACCGTCCCACCGAAACCGATGTTCCTTTCACCCTTTATGACCATGTTTCGGGTAAACAGAAATACAACTTTGTACACACACTGAACTATAGAGGCTTACCCGATACTTTGATCCTTGACCCCCTTCTGACCTATGATCTGGTGGTACACACCATTCCACCAGTTAAGGAGGACAGTATCGTGGTGACCGCCGGAAAACACACTCAGATTGGAGCCAGCACCCCCCAGGGAACCCTTGAATTGAAGATGTCCGGAAGAACTTCCTCTCAAACACGAATGCAGGCGATCATCCGGAGACATGGGAAAAAGAATACTCTTAATGTTCAGGATGTAGAAAGCGGTCAAAAATACCTGGTGGGGAAATATGATGTAGAGATCCTAACTCTCCCACGAATGATCGTTGAAGGTGTATGGATCAACCAAAGCAAGACCACTACTTTGACGATTCCGATTCCCGGTGTGGCCAGCATTCAAGGAACGGCTAGTGGATACGGGAGTATTTTTAAAGTTATGGAGAACGGTGAATTGGAATGGGTCATTGATCTTTCTCCTACCATCAGCCGACAGAGTTATACCCTTCAGCCTGGTCAATATCAGGTCATTTTCAGACCAAAGAACGCACAGCAAACTTTTTATTCAACTTCTCAGACCTTTACCATAGGAAGTGGGTCCACAACCATTGTGAAACTAAACTGACATGAAGAAATACATCGATTCCGGAAAAAAGGATACCCGTTCGGGATTTGGCGCCGGATTATTGGAACTAGGTAGAAAGAATCCAAACGTAGTGGGACTTTGTGCTGACCTGACCGGTTCGCTGAAAATGGATGCCTTCAAAAAGGAGTTTCCCGATCGATTCTTTCAGGTAGGGATCGCCGAGGCCAATATGATGGGAATCGCTGCCGGGTTAACCATCGGCGGAAAGATCCCTTTTACCGGAACCTTTGCCAATTTCTCAACAGGTAGGGTTTATGATCAGATACGGCAATCCATTGCTTACAGTGGAAAGAATGTTAAGATCTGTGCCTCTCACGCAGGGTTGACATTGGGCGAGGATGGCGCCACGCACCAGATCCTTGAGGATCTTGGACTTATGAAGATGTTACCTGGGATGGTGGTCATCAACCCTTGTGATTTCAACCAGACCAAGGCCGCAACCCTTGCCATTGCCGAACACGAAGGTCCCGTTTACCTGCGATTCGGAAGACCCAAGGTGGCCAATTTCACCCCTGAGGATCAAACCTTCGAGATCGGCAAGGCGCTGAAACTCCAAGAGGGAACCGATGTGACCTTGATCGCCACAGGACATCTTGTATGGCCTTCGATCCAGGCAGCTGAGAAACTAGCATCTGAAGGGATCTCTGTAGAGGTCATCAATATCCATACGATCAAACCCCTGGATGAGGAAGCGATTCTGGAAAGTGTAGCCAAGACCCGATGTGTTGTCACTGCAGAAGAGCACCAGATGAATGGCGGTTTGGGTGATTCCGTCGCACAACTTTTGGCGAGAAACGTCCCTACCCCTCAAGAATTTGTGGCGGTCAATGATAGTTTCGGGGAAAGTGGAAAGCCTGAGGAACTCCTCGAAAAATATGGTTTGGGAGAAAGCAATATCATCGAGGCCATAAGAAAGGTTTTAAAACGGAAATAAGATCTTTCCGTCCATAAAAAAAGGGCACCCGATGGGTGCCCTTCTTGTTTCTGGCAAGATGATCTTCCTTATTGGACGATCAACTTCTTGGTTCTGACCACTCCATCCACATCCATCTTCACGATGTAAATGCCAGGTGTGTAGTTCGAAATATCGATCTGCTCATGAACCAGAGCATCTCCTTCTATAGAGTACATCAAAGCACCCATGGTGTTAAAGATATCCACCTTGATCGGGTTCGCATCGATCGACTCAACACGGATCGTCACAGACTGGCCACTGTTGACAGGGTTGGGATACATCTGAACATACTCATCCTCAATGTAAATTCCATTGGAAGGATCCTTCGGAGCAACGCGAAGGGCGCTTGAATTATTGATACATTCAATACCATCCACATCGTAGTAATCCATTGCGTCCCCACCAAACAGCTTGGAGACGTCAGTGATCCTGATATACTTGATATAGGCCAATCCCGTTCCGGAAAAGTCTACCATTCCATCCAAACAGATCGTATCGATCGGATAGTAGGTCACATCATCCATGGACACCTCTATTCGAGCACTCTCTGGATAACGACGACAAGTTGGATCCTTAAAAGAGGTTTCAACTACGCGGAAATCCATTCCCTGCTGGTCATACAAGCAACCTTGTGGGTAGAACAGGGTGATGGTTCCACCAGTACCCAAGGTGAAGAAGTTGTAGGTATCATCATCTTCAGGTGTTCCTGTGGCGCGACCGGGGATGCTACGATTGGCATCTACAGCATTCCCATCCTTACGGGTACCCTGGCTGACATACAATACGCTATCCGGCTCACACTGAGCCACGCATTGTTGAACCGTGCGACGGCCATTGAGACAAAGTACACCGTCCACATCATATCCATCACGAGATGGACTTGGTATAGGCGTTTCATCCACAATACGAATCGCATTGGCGTATGGAAGGATCCCAAGATCCACTTCTCCATCCAGACAAACCGTTCCGAGATCCACCCAGGTCACGAAGTCGATCGTGGCCCAGATACGAGCGGTCTCAGGATACTTCTGGCAGGTCTGGGATCCAAAGCTGGTCTCATAGACTCGAAGGTCGTTCCCTGGACCATTCAATGCTGGAGGATTGAAACCAAGAGTAAGTGATCCGCCAAATCCAAGGGTCACAAAGTTAAAGGTGTCATCATCTTCGGGGATACCCAAGGCTTGAGATGAATCTGTACGTGTGGCATCAATATTTCCTACAGGATTGTAATCCAATACAAAATCCGCCGCACATTGACCTGCGGGTGGAGGTGGTGGTGGATTATTATTGCAAAGGGAAAGGGTGAACATTTGAGTAGCACCAGCGGGCATATTCCCATGGTTATGGTACTTATCCTGTACAAGGATCTCAATCTGATCTCCTCCAGCGTAGTTTGCAGGAGCCATTCCACTCAGGGTAGCTGTACCATTTCCATTGTTATTGGAGAGGCTCATCCAGGCCGGACCTTGAATCAAAGCAAAGTACACACTATCCCCATAGGGAATATCAGGATCACCTGAGGTCAGATTGTAGGTATATTGCTGGCCGGGGTTCACACAGGTAACAGCTGTCGAATTGATGGTTGAAGGCGTATTCACCATGAATTTCACGGTATGAACGGCCTGTTGACCCAAGGTATCTTCCGCGGTAAACTCAACATGATTATGCCCAAAGTCAGAAGCCGAAGGAGTCCAACTCAATCCTACACTGGTTGGGTTACCAGGCGCGGAAGGCAAGGGTGAGCTCAATGTCATTCCTGGTACCACACCGTTACTCCATGCACCGTAATTCACCTGGTATCTTGAACTAACGAGCTTCACTAGATCACCGGATTCTGGATCAGAAGCCTGAATGGTACCACTAAAAGCCTGTCCGGGGGCTAACATAACATGTGCTCCACTTTGAGAAGGAGTTGGAGGGAAATCAAATACCGGCTTGAGACTAACAATTGCAATAATGGACGTGGTAGCCTGTACTCCTACTGAATCAGTGGCTGTGAATTGCATCACATAAGTACCCAGATTCCCAGAAGTAGGGGTCCATGAAAATGCACTCATTGAAGGATTGGCAGGTGCATTGGGAAGGCTTGGAGTGAATCCAGCTGTTGCTGGTGCCCCAACTACAGATAAAACCACCTTATCTCCAGGATCCGAGTCTGTGGCTTTCACGTTAAAGGAAAGATTTTGTCCGGGAGAAACCTGAAACACAGTGTTGTTTGCCGGAGTCACCCCATAATCAAATTGTGGAGGATTACTTTGGCCAACGATCTTCAAAAAGAAATCCACAATGGTTTTGGCACCGTGGTTATCCGTGATCTTTGCCCTTACATTATAAAGGTTTCCAATGGTCTTACCAACCGTATTGAATGTGGCTGTTCCGTTGCTATTCAAGGTATAACCGGAAGGATCACTACCAATGACCTCAGAAGAGGATGCATAAGAATAGGTAAGAGTTGCATTCAGATCTGGATCCGTTGCCGGAATGGAGAATTGAGCAGCAGTCAAACCAACCGGGACATTTACAATAGGCGCCACGGTTGCAACCGGAGATCCGGAGTTTGCTTTGGATAGATCCACATTCACCTCATTCCTAAAGGAACCACCTGAATTATTCTGAAGAGGAAATCCAATTCGGCAACACGAGGCGTAATAAGCAAGGAAAGGACCGTTTCCGGAATAGGTATGGGTAATGGTCGCTTCCCCGAAGAACCATCCGTCAGAGGCATTTCCTGGATTATCGGTTGCAGTGATGGTCAATACGATGGATGAGGAACCTCCATCTCCGAAGTAAAGAACCCCTGTATTCTTCGTATCCCCAATATTTGGAATGGTTCCAAAGGAATTCAATCGCCAAGCCTGCTTGACCTTGAAGATGACTTTTTGAGGATTGGCCGGATCGCGCTCCCATGAGATGGTACCGAAGCGGTAATGGGACGCGAAAGCCATTGTGCCCATCAATAGAAATGAGAGCAAGAGCAAAAAACGTTTGGAAAGAGTGGAATAGAATCCACCCGATCGATCGTTCGATCGTAGGGTTGTTTCCATAGGAAAATTGATTAAGGTTAGTTTGAAAGTTTGGGAAGAATCTGAGTTTTCAG
>JAJLJK010000049.1:0-4273 GCA_033844885.1 Bacteroidota bacterium
CACAATCACGAGCCAGGAGGTTCCCGTGGATCAATTGAACGGTGAACGAAAAGTGCTCTCCGAGGCCATTGTAGAGATCGTCAGTGACTCCGGTGAAGGTGCACAGAAATGCGGACAGAGCCTTGGTGCTATTTCCGCCAAGATGGGTAATGGAGTTTGGACGGTAGAGATCATTCCGGCTGAGATCCAGCCCCCTGCACGGTCACGAGCTGGCGCCTCTGGGATCCGGGTCCGGATCGGAAGCAAGAAAGTGACCAACATGGGTGACCACGCCCAACTGGTCGTTGCCTTTAATGAACAGGTTCTCTATGGACGACTTGAACAGAAGGCCTATCGCCCCGGAACCTTCCTTTTGATCGAGAACAAGTGGGAGAACGATCCCACCGAAAGTATACGTAAGCAGTACACTGACGCCATTGCTCAATTCAAAGAAATGGGAGCGGTTGTCTATCAGGTCCCCATGGAACACGAGTGCCTTAAAGTGGTGCGTGATGCCCGGAAGGGAAAGAACATGTGGGTACTTGGAATGCTTTCGGCCATTTATGACCGTGATATTCAGAAGGCAGAAGAGCAGATCCGAAGGATCTTCCGCAAGAAATCCGACAGGATCGTACAGGATAACATCAACCTGCTTCGGGCAGGATATGATTATGCCAATGAGAACATCGACCTGCGCTTTGCCATACCTGCCATGGCAACCGATGATGAAATGGTGGTCATGAATGGAAATGAAGCGATCAGCCTCGGTGTGATGGCCGCAGGGATCGATGTTTGTTCTATGTACCCCATTACTCCGGCAACTTCAGCATCTCACAATTTGGCCGAAGCCATGCACCAGGTAGGTGGAGTGGTTCATCAGGCAGAGGATGAGATCGCAGCCATCGGCTTTGCCATTGGATCGAGTTATGCCGGAAAGACCGCCGTGACCATCACCTCAGGACCGGGGATCGCTCTCAAGACTGAGTTCATTGGTTTGGCAGTCATGGCCGAAGTTCCCTTGGTCATTGTGAATGTGCAGCGGGGTGGTCCAAGTACAGGTCTTCCCACGAAAGTGGAACAAGGAGATCTTCTGTCCGTGTTGTTCGGTGAACCTGGGGATGCCCCCAAGGTGATCCTGGCCCCAAGTAGTATCGAAGAGTGTTTTCACTTCGTCATATTGGCAAGAAAACTGGCCGAGGCTTTCCGGACACCGGTCTTTGTGATGACCGATGCCAACCTCGCGACCGGTGTGAGTCCGTTCCCACGTCCGGCATTGGCCGCCGATTGGTTTGCTGCTCCCTACGACCAAAGTCCATGGCAAGAGGGGGTAAGGCCGTATGAATGGGATAAGGGAACGGGACTCAGCCAACGACCTATTCCCGGGATGAAAAGTGGAATGTACACCCTTACCGGGCTTGCGCATGATGAAGACAGCCATGTGGCCTACGATCCCGCCATCAATCAGCGGGCCGCCGAAGCACGAAGTCGAAAGATCGCCGCATTGCAGCAATCCCTTAAAGAGCCCAAGGTTTTTGGAGATCCTGAGGGTGATCTTCTCCTTGTAGGATGGGGATCCACCCGTGGAGCTATAGAAGAGGCGGTCGAAAAGGCAAGAGCACAAGGCCTGAAGGTCAGTAGTCTTCATCTTCGATTCTTGAGCCCACTTGAACCGGGTCTCAAAGAGATCATGCAGAAATTCAAGAAAGTGGTAGCCGTGGAGCTTAACTACAGCGATACCGTTGGTCGACCCCTCATCACAGACGAGAATAGGCGCTACTCGCAACTGGCTTTCTACCTGAGGGCCCAGACCCTGGTCGATATTGATTCGTACAGCAATGTTTTCGGCCAGCCCATGAGCCCGATCCGGATCTACAATATGATCACCCGGATCTTCGACCAATATCACCAACAACTAAAAGAAGCACAGTCATGATAGGTATAAAGGCCGACCTCACCGAACAGGACCTTCCTGCCGTCTATTATAGCATTCAGGATTACGGAAGTAGTACGGCACGTTGGTGTCCGGGGTGTGGTGATCATGCCATCCTCACGGCGGTTCAAAAACTCTGTCGAGAGAAACAGCTCCCACCCGAGAAGACCGTTTTTGTTTCGGGGATCGGGTGTAGTAGTCGTTTTCCTCACTACATGAAGACCTATGGATTTCATGGACTTCACGGACGAGCATTTCCGGTAGCCGAAGGGGTCAAGTTCAGGAGGCCTGACCTGGATGTCTTTGTCATCACAGGTGACGGTGACTGTTGCTCGATCGGGGCGGGTCACTGGGTACACGCCATCCGATACAATATGAACATGGTGGTACTCCTTTTCGACAACGAGATCTATGGACTGACCAAGAAACAGACCTCGCCCACCAGTCCACGAGGGACTCATAGTAACACCCACCCTCGAGGTTCCGTCCTGCCTCCCATCAATCCCATTCAGAGTACCCTTGGGTTTGCCAACGTGAGCTTTGTGGCACAAACAGCCGACTGGAATCCGGCACACCTTTATGCGACCATCAAAAAGGCCCATGAACACAAGGGGTTGTCCTTTGTCCGGATCCTTCAGCGATGCCCGGTTTGGATGCCGGATGGTTTTGGAGCAGTGGTCAATGACCCTGATTCTGTGACCCTTCTCGATCACGAGAACGGCATTGAGCTGGATCCTCAGGTCAAGAAGATGTTCAAGAACGTGGTCGATCACGATCCGTCGAACATTCACAAGGCAAGGGAGTACGCCGAGATAAAGGGTTCGTTCCCCATCGGATTGTTCTACCAGAAAACGGAGGCGGATCGGTATGATGAATACGGGGCCCACAACCTCAATATGCCGATCGCACAACGTCTGGATGCTCTCCATTCGATCATGGACCGGTACGCTATTTAAATGAAGGAGTCATGGCCAAAGAGATCTCATTCAGCGAGTTTCTAAAAGAAGGCGCCCTGCAAAAGGAAAGAGTGCCCGAAAAGGAAATCACCAACGAAAAACCACAACCCATTCGACTTGAGCCGGACGACGTGGCCAGCGAGACGGAGGTAAAGGAGTTCTGGAAGCGGCTTCGTCATTTTTTCCGCACCGGAGAGAATCCTGAGAAAGCCCCAGGGATCTATGTCCCTGCTCTTGTTGCTCCCTATCTTCGGACGGGAACCTGGGAAATGGATTACCCGTATTTCCTATCCCCCGAAAGGGAAGAAGGTTTACCCCTGGAAGATCTGCTGATCGATACAATGTCTGTGGTCTTCTCTGAATCGGAGGCCATTCTTTTGCGAAAGAATATCCATCGACTACTGGTTCATTTCAAAGGAGCATTTCATCCGGGTACGGCGATGGTCACCTTCCAGGATGCTCGTGATTATGCCCTTGGCCGCCTCGCTAAACTAGAGGTCCATGGTGAGGAGGGGGAGCGCTTTACAGCGGATGTGGAACGGCTTGCAGAAAACCTGCCCAAAGGAGGCGTTCTTCTGCATTTTCATCATGAGGTGCCATTGTATTTCCTCCAACATCGACTCGAACGAAAAGAATCTGCCAGATTGGCCTATAAGGAGCGCATCCGATCAAGGATCGAAGAGCTCCGTGAACTCCTAAAGGTCGATGATCAAAAATCGGGTGAAAGGAAAGGACCTGAGGCTGGATTTGATTTTGCTTCCGAGATGATCACCCTGGAAAAGGTATCCGAGATGATGCCTCGCGAAGGGACCAGCAAGATGTCCTCCTCCAGAGTGGAGCGGATCAAAAAATTGATCGAAGAACTGCAGGAGACTCTTGATAGCAAGGAGAACCATGCGCACCTGGTGGTCATTGAGGAGCTGAAGGAAGAATTTCGATGGAAGGATATTTTCACATCGTCCAAGTTCAGTTTTGAGGATCTTGATACGGCCTTTAAAAAGGTGGAAGAGATCTTCGATGCCAATATCGTTTCGTTCACCAATGTTCTGGTGGCCATGCGTCGTGCAGAACTGGAGGTGCATGGAAAGTACGAGGAGGATGTCCACGATGATTATTTTGCCCATTTCAAATGGTTCAAGCTGACCGAGGAAGAATTAGCCTTGTTCCCACCTGTTTTTCTCATTACCAGCGGGGCTCATTTGCTTCGCGATGGGATCTCGGCCTTCTCCAAGCTCATATCGTCCAACAAGCCTATCAATTTGCTGGCTCTGACCAACCGAACCGTCTCTGAAGTGGATCCCAACGTGGATTGGGAGGACGCTTCTCGCGGATTCAGGCAGGAGCTATCAGCCATTGCCATTTCGCACCGGGATGCATTCACCTTTCAGGCGGCCACCGATCAACCCGG
>JAJLJK010000050.1:0-2233 GCA_033844885.1 Bacteroidota bacterium
CTCCCAAATAACCAAAAGCTTCATCCCAGTGATGTTGCATGGCGGTTCCTTCATTGACGATAACGGTAGAATTATCGACGTTCATCTTGTCATCTCCGAGGTAAACGGTGGTAGCCTGATAGTAGAAACAAGCACCCATCAATCCTTTTTCAATGACCTGAGCAGGCTCAAAGCCTTTTGAGGTAAAAAGGTAGGTCTTCGTTCCATCCTGGCTTGTGATCCTTCCGCTCACACCGGGCCCTCCAGTTTGGGTGGACGAACTGATCAGTTGAAGCGTATCCATCCAGGCCTCCAACGGTGAAATAGCATTCTGGTAAGTCTTTGATCTCAGGTCCTTTGTTACCCCCTGAAGATCAGAGTGCTGCCAGTTGTACCCATTATTCGCAAACATGTCTCTCAATTGCTGAGCACTGACGGTCACTCCTTGGGTGTTGCCCGACTTTGCATAGGCAGAGAGTTCATTCAACATGAGGATCCTTGCTTGCTGACCGCTGATATCGATATTCTCAAAAGAATAGCTTGTCTTTGGAACATCCGGGGTAACTGGGTCATCCTCTTTTTTACAGCTAATGAGCATACCAAGGGTCAAACCGTAAAGAAGGAACTTTCGCATCGTATTTTTATTTAGACTGATTTTAAATAATGCTGCGAAAGTACCCCTCATGAAGAAAAAGACCAAGCAATCTGGATTAATTCTAAATAAAAAATATTACACCTTAATATGAAGTTTCGCCAAGGTGCCATGGACCCTTACTTTCCAATCATCCCGATCGCTTCGGCGGAAATATCGGAGTGCATGTCGAAAATCACCGGACCTCCTGGCCAGACAACCGGCCTCGTAATAGGTTCTCGAACGGGCTCTGGCGACCTGCTCCCGGTCGAGAATGCCTTTCTTACGCAGATTGGACCAGGCATAAAGGACCTTCTCAAGATGGGGAGCATGTTGACTGGATACTCCTACCCCTATTCTGTAATAGGTCATTCTGAATGGCAGGAACTCGGGAATATGACCTGATTTCAAAAGCCGTACCCAAAGACCGATATCTTCAACGCCTGAACGGTCCTCTTCAAATCCGCCGACCTTTCGATAGGTACCCGTATGGATAAAGCAAGCTGAGGGTTGGATAGGGCTTCCTTCATCCAAAAGTTGGTCCAGACTTCGGAGGATATAGGTCCTTCGCCGGGATAGTTTTCCGTCCTCCCTTTGATTCCAGCATGGGTGATATCCCCATTTTACCGATCCATTTCCTGCAAGACAACTTTCGATCCGTTCCAATTTATCAGGAACCCAACGGTCATCTGCATCCAAAAAAACCAACCAGGTACCACTGGCTTTTTCAACCCCACGATTCCTTGCGGCTCCCAATCCGAGATTGGATTGAGAGATCACGGTCACTTTATTGTCCTTTTTGGCATGGGCCCAGGCCTGGATGATCTCCAAAGAATCGTCAGTACTTCCATCGTCCACGAGAATTACTTCAAAATCCCGCATGGTCTGCTGGTCCAGACTATCGAGGGCATCGTGGATGAACCTCGAGCCATTATGAACGGGTATGACGACGGAAAAGAAGGGCACTAGTATTCGTATTTGAAAAAATGTTTTGGAAACCAGCGGTGTAATTGATCCTTTACAGGACGATATAACCCGACCTTTACAAGAACCCACCGGATCTTGTTTTTGATCGCTGTCCATAGAACACGCCACCCGAGTCCGGACTTGAATTTCCGAAAATGCTTGAATAATCTCCAATTATGCACCCAAAAATCGTGATCCCGTCTTTGGAAAAATAAGCTCCCTGCCCACCAGGTGGCCACACTGGCCTTGGCTTGTTTCCAATGATACTCATCTACGGAGGCGTGATCTTTCATATAATCATGAAGCCTGATGATCTCGTCATAGACACGGTAATTCGCCTTGGCCTTTTCTCGCTGGGTACTTGTATGGAACCGGAAGAAATTCAGGGGTTTGGAAACATATTTTAGGTCGCTTTCCATCAGCATCTTGACATAGAAGAACCAATCGCCGTTGAGTTTCATGTCCTCTGGTGCGCCTCCTACTTGTTGAAAGATCGCTTTTCTCATCAGTGCCCCACTGGCATTGGGTATGGTATTGGAGTAGACCATATATTCCCGACATTCATCTTTGCCATGGACCTTGAAATCATGGTGCCACCTCTGGGCACGACTCCTAAAGATATGGTCATAGTTCTCCTGGAATGAGTTGATCACCTCA
>JAJLJK010000051.1:0-10718 GCA_033844885.1 Bacteroidota bacterium
GAATAACTGGGAACTTAGCTTCTTCTTTGATTTCCGTAAAGGTGGTAGCATCTGGAATGGTACCTACGCTCGTCTGAACAACTTTGGTCGTACCTCTGAGTCTGCCGAGAATCGCGACGGCGGCTTCAATGACCAGGTATACCTTGTTGAAGGAGTTTATGCGCCTGGAACCACAGATGGTCAAGGAAATGATATCAGCGGACAGCAGAACAGCACATACCTTGATGCCTACACTTACTTCCGTACTGTGGTCGGTGATGCAGGTGGAGCAGCTGAAGCTTTCGTTGAAGATGTTGACTGGGTTCGTCTTCGTGACCTTTCACTCGGTTATCGCTTCGATTTCTCCGACAAGAACTGGGGAGTTGAGTACCTGAACCTCAACTTCACTGCCCGTAACTTGTGGTTGTCCACCAACTATAAGGGTGTGGACCCTGAGACCAGCTTGACTGGTGCAGGCTCTAACATCGGTGGATTGGATTACTTCAATAACCCGGGTACCAGATCCTATATGTTCGGGCTTTCATTCGGATTTTAATCGAGAAAAAAAAGCAACATGAAAAATAGATTTCTAACATATCTCAGTATTGCCGCCCTTGCTGTATCAAGTGTGGGGTGTGACAAATACTTTGAGGATGATGTGGTCTCGCCGAATGATCCTGAAAAGGTGACCGCAGCCCTCCTCATGTCAAATATTCAGGTCGCCACATTTGCCACTTTCGGGGGACAATTGACCCGTCAGGCACACGTGATGACCCAACACATGGCCGGAACCAACGCAGGTTCTCAGAGTGTGGAGATCGCACAATACAATATCACTGAACAGACCAATGTCAACGAATGGCGAGGGATCTATAGTGGTGCTATTGTGAATGGAAAGATCCTTATCGAAGACTTTGGAGATGGTAACCCATGGTATCGTGGGATCACGAAGGTGATCATGGCCATGAATTATGGGGTTGCCACCGATGTTTGGGGCGATGTTCCCTACACAGAAGCGGGTCAAGGTCTGGATGGAAACCTCTCACCGGCCTACAATACACAGGAGCAGGTGATCGCTGGAATCCAAACTTTGCTGGATGAGGCCATTGCTGATCTGAGTGAACCAGAAGCTAATAACACGCTTCTCCCCACCACGGATGACTTCATCTTTGCAGGTGATGCTGATGCATGGCTAAAGACAGCTTACCTTCTCAAGGCCCGCTATGCCAACCGCTTGAGCGAGCGTGATGCCAATTACCCACAATCCGTTCTGGACATTTTCACCGCTGCTTCCAATGCAGGGGCGGCCATGACCAGCGCAGCCGATGATGCTAATATGCTCTTTGGTGGGGGTAATGGTCTGAATCAATGGTTTGCTTACGAGAATCAGCGTTCTGGATATCTTCGTGCAGGAAAGACCTTTGTGGACATGCTGAATGCTCAGAATGACCCACGTCGTCCTTTCTTCCTCACTCCTGACTCTTCCGGAACGAACTTCTCTGGAACGGCAGTGGACGATCTTCAGAATGTGAATTCTTCCTATGTAGGGCCCTATTACGCGACTTCAAGTTCTCCAATTCCATTGACCTCCTACGTTGAATGGAAGTTCATTGAGGCTGAAGCTAACTTCAGGGCTGGAAATACAGGGCCTGCTGCCACTGCTTATAACGATGCTATCATTGCGTCTGTTGAGCAAGTCACCGGAGCTGCTGCGGATCCTGCATTTGTCACCGCTGTTGCTAGCGAGACTGGAGCATCCATCACTCTTGAGAAGATCATGACCCAGAAGTATATGGCACTTTTCTGCCAGATCGAAACCTGGGCGGATTGGAGAAGAACAGGATTCCCAACATTGTCACCCAATCCAAATGGGGTGAACAATCCATTGGTCATTCCTGTCCGCTTCATCTACTCTCAGGAAGAGCGTCAGTACAATACCTCATTCCCCGGAACCAAGCGCTTGAACGAGCCGGTTTGGTGGGATAATTGATACGGATCAGGTTTAAAGCAAAAGCCCCGGCCATTGGCCGGGGCTTTTTTATTGATAATAAGATCTCAATCCTCTTTCTTTCGAACCTGCTCGATGATTTCGGGCAACATAGAAAGAGAGGCCATTTCACGATATTTCTTTCGTGCCTCATCAGCGGGATAACCAAAGTAGGTTTTCCCTCCCTCAAGGCTTTTTGAGATCCCGGATTGTGCCAGGATCACGGCCTTATCGCCAATGCTGATCCCACTAGTGCATCCGACCTGACCCCAAAAGGTCACCTCATTGCCGATGACAACACAACCGGCAATTCCGACCTGAGAAGCGAATAGACATTTCTCACCGATCTGGGTATCGTGCCCGATCTGAACATGATTGTCGATCTTGGTTCCTCTACCGATCCGTGTCACCCCTGAGACTCCTCGGTCAATGGTACACGAAGCTCCAATGTGAACATCATCCTCAATAAGGACACTACCGCCAGATAACAATTGGTCAAATCCCTCAGGACGTTTCTTGTAATAAAATGCATCTGCCCCTAGTACGGTATTAGCGTGAATGACCACATTATCACCGATTTTTATGTGGTCGTAGATCACCACATTAGGATGGATCAGGCAATTCTTCCCAATATGCACGTGATTCCCAATAAAGGCTCCGGGCTGTATGATCGTACCTTCTCCGATCATTGCTGTTGGAGCGATACTGGCCTTCGCGGCTTCAAATGGCATGAACCTTTTCGTGAGCTTGTTGAAATCGCGGAAAGGGTCATCGCTGATCAAAAGTGCCTTTCCTTCAGGACAATCTACCTCCTTGTTAATAAGGATCGTTGTCGCTGCAGAATTCAGTGCCTTGTCGTAGTATTTGGGGTGATCCACGAAGACGATATCTCCAGGCTCCACCATGTGGATCTCATTGGCACCTGTTACCAAAAAATTTGGGTCGCCCACAAAGGAGCAACCCAAAATATTTGCAATGTCTTCTAGTCGATGTTCTTTAGGAAATCGCATGCTTTACTCTTTAGCACGTTCCTTGTACGATCCTGTCGTGGTATCGATCACGATCTTTTCGCCCTGCTCTATGAACAAAGGTACACGGACCTCAGCACCTGTTTCCATCGTGGCAGGCTTCAGAGTATTGGTCGCTGTGTTTCCTTTGATCCCTGGTTCGGTATAGGTCACTTCCAAAACAACCGTGGAGGGAAGCTCGCAGGATAAGGGACGCTCCTCATCGGCATGGAATAGGATATTCACTTCCATTCCGTCAATGAGAAACTCCGGCGAATTGATCAGGTCCTTCTGAAGGGTGATCTGCTCAAAGGTCTGAGTATTCATGAAATGAAATCCCTCTGCATCATTGTATAGATACTGGTAGGAGCGGTTCTCGATCCGGATCTCATTCAATTTGCTGCCTGCAGGAAAAGTGTGTTCAAGCACGCGACCGTTGTTGAGGTTTCGCATCTTGGTGCGAACGAAAGCATTTCCCTTTCCGGGTTTTACATGAAGGAATTCAATGATCTGGAAAGGTTCTCCGTTATGATCGATACAAAGCCCGTTCCTAATATCCGATGTTGTTGCCATGATGGTGATTTATCCTTTATTGAGGCCGCAAATTTAGAACTTTTAGTCCTTAGTTCTCTGCGGTTTGTGATCCTTGAGTTCCAGTGTGTGATGAGGGAATGGGAACTCCTCATCGAGAAAATTGCTACCTACAACGACGGTACGGTTTCCCATCCATCGATCCATGAGGTCCGCATACCAGCGTTTTCCATCAGGGTCGAGGTTACTAGTGGGTTCATCCAGAATGACCACTTCAGCATCCATCAGGACCGCAAGGGCGATCCTCGCTCTTTGTTTCATTCCGGAACTGTAATGACGGATCTGCTTGGAACCTGCGTGGCTCAGCCCGGCTAATTCTAAAAAATCAGAACGATGGATCTCCGGTAAGAGGTTTTTGAACTTCAGTGAGAAATCAAGGAGTTCCATAAGGGAGAACTCTTCAGGAAGCTCCTGGTAGGGGCCGGCAAAGGAGATCGATCTGGCAAATGAAAAGTCATTCTTGGGATCGGGAAATCCCTGATACTGAATTCGTCCGCCAGAAAGCGCAAGACTTCCGGCTAGGATCCTTAAAAAGGTGCTTTTACCGCTTCCATTTCCTCCAAGGACCACAAGGCGATCTCCAGCCTTTAGATGTAGATCGATGCCTGCAAAGATGACCTGGTTCTGATAGCGTTTCCCAACACCTTCAAGCAGGATGTCCATGTTGATCAGCTTAGGCTGAAGCCTTTGAGTATCCCTCTTTGTGAGGATCGAATGAAGGTGATGATCTCATCCCTTTCCTTGGTGGCTTCAAAGTCGGTCTCAATGATCTCGATGGCCTGGGTGGTATTGAAATTCTTTTGGAAGAGAATTCGGTAGATATTCTGGATCTCGTTGATCTTGTCATTATTGAATCCCCTTCGACGAAGGCCGATCGAGTTGATGCCGGCATAGCTGATAGGTTCTTTGGCCGCCTTGATGTAGGGAGGGATGTCCTTTCTGACAAGAGAACCTCCTCCTACCATGGCATGTTCACCAATCTTCACGAACTGGTGAACGGCAGAAAGACCACCCAGAATGGCAAAATCACCCATCTCAACATGTCCGGCAAGGGCACATCCGTTGACGATGATGCAATTGTCACCGATCACACAATCATGCGCCACGTGAGCATATGCCATGAGCAAGCAGTTCTTTCCGATCTGCGTTTTTCCCAATGCTTTGGTTCCCCGATTAATGGTAACACCCTCGCGAATGGTGGTTCCATCGCCAACTACCACAAGACTGTCCTCTCCCTCGAACTTCAGGTCCTGGGGAATGGCAGAGATACAAGCTCCGGGGAATATCCGGCAATTCTTCCCGATCCGTGCTCCCTCCATGATGGTCACGTTGCTTCCGATCCAGGTTCCCTCTCCGATCTCCACATTCTTGTGTATGGTGGTGAAAGGCTCGATCACTACCGTATCAGCGATCTTAGCTGAGGGGTGAACGTATGCGAGTGGTTGATTCATGATCTACTTTTCTTTTGTGATTTGGGCCATCAGTCGGGCTTCGGTCACGACCTTGTCCCCGACAAAGGCCCGTCCTTCCATTTGGACGATTCCCCTTCGGATCGGTGCGGTCAATTCGAGCTTAAAAACGATGGTGTCTCCTGGTACCACCTTTTGCTTGAATTTGACCTCCTCGATCTTCATGAAGTAGGTGAGGTAATTCTCGGGATCCGGTACAGTGCTCAATGCCAGGATACCACCCACCTGGGCCATGGCTTCAACTTGAAGGACACCGGGCATAACAGGCGCACCTGGAAAATGACCCGCAAAGAAGGCCTCGTTCATCGTTACATTCTTGAGACCTACCACATCCTTTTCAGAAAGGTGTATGACCTTATCAACAAGGAGAAATGGGTATCTGTGAGGCAACATCTTTTCGATCGCCGTGATATCCATTACGGGTTCCTCATTGGGATCGTAATGGGGGGGGCGAGGTCTCAGTTCTTCTTTTTTGATCAGTTGAAGGACCTGCTTGGCAAAATTGGTGTTTGCCTTATGACCAGGTTTTGTTGCGATGATCCTTGCCTTCAGCGGGCGCCCGATCAACGCGAGATCTCCGACCACATCCAGGAGTTTGTGGCGGGCTGCTTCATTGGGATGATGCAGATCCAGGTTGTCAAGGATCCCATTGGGCTTCACCTTAACATCATCCTTTCGGAATGCCTTTCTGAGTTTTTCCATCGTGGGCGACGAAACTTCGCGATCCACATATACGATGGCATTGTTAAGATCGCCTCCCTTGATCAAACCATTGTCCAGAAGGAATTCCAGTTCGTGGAGAAAACTGAAGGTCCTGGAGGTAGAGATCTTGTCCTTGAACTCGTTGATGTCGTCAATGTGGGCATTTTGACTCCCAAGCACCTTGGTCTCATAGTCCACCATGACCGTGACCTGATAGTTATCAGAAGGCAGAGCCATGATCTCAATGCCGGTCTCTTCCTCTCTGTAAATGATAGGCTCACGAACCTCAAAGTAATTTCTCGCTTCCCCTTGCTCCTTGACACCGGCTTCCTCGAGTGCCTGAATGAAGTACTTGGCGCTCCCATCCATGATAGGGGGTTCGGGGGCATCCAATTCGATGATGCAATTATCGATCTGAAGACCGACCAAAGCTGAAAGAACATGTTCAACGGTATAGACCTTGACATCTCCCTGAGCGATGGTCGTGCCACGATCTGTACTGACCACTTTTGAGGCAAGTGCTTCAATGGAAGGGGCTCCATCCAGATCGGTTCGGACAAATACATATCCGGTATTTGGTTGCGCAGGCTTGAAGGTCATTTTGACCTCAGATCCTGTATGAAGCCCTACTCCTGTGAGTTGGCTTTCTTTGGCGATTGTGGTTTGGAGATCCATGTCAGTGCTTCTTGTAAAGCCTATTTCTTATCAAAGAGTGAGGGTAGTTTTCTGAAATACACGTAAGAACGCTTAAAGTCAGAGGCGGGAATGGCTGGGGAACCTTGGACGATACCCCCTTCTTCGATCGAATGCCCGACACCACTTTGAGCAGCGATCTTGACATTGTCCCCGATCTGAAGATGGCCAACGATCCCAACTTGACCGCCGATCATACAGTTCTTGCCGATCTTCGTGGATCCTGCGACACCTGTCTGCGAGGCAATGACCGTATTCTCACCGATCTCGACGTTATGGGCGATCTGAATGAGATTGTCCAACTTGACCCCTTTTCGAATGATCGTACTACCAAGTGTCGCTCGATCGATTGTGGTATTGGCACCCACCTCGACATGATCCTCAATGATCACATTTCCGATCTGGGCCACCTTGTCATAACTGTTCTCCGAATTGGGGGCAAATCCAAACCCATCCGCTCCGATCACACAACCGGCATGAAGGGTCACATTGTTCCCGATCACACAATCGTCATAGATCCTGACTCCTGGAAAGATGATACAGTTTTCACCGATCTTGACATTCATTCCTATCACCACCTGTTGGTAGATCTTGGAATTCTTTCCGACAGTCGATCCTTCACCAACATAACTGAAGGCCCCGATGAATACATCGTCTCCAACCGAAGCTCTTTCAGATACCGAACAGGGTTGTTCCAATCCGGACCGATTATGCTTCATTTCATTATACAGGGAAAGGAGTTTTGCAAATGCCTGATAGGCATCTTTTACACGGATCAATGTGGTCTTCACAGGTTTCTCCGGCTCAAAGTCATTACTGACGATGACCGCAGTGGCACCAGTGGTGTAGATATGGGTTATGTATTTAGGATTGGCCAAAAAAGAAAGGGAGCCCGGGGTTCCCTCTTCGATCTTTGCCAACGTGTGAACAGTTTTTTTTCCATCGCCCTCGATGGTTCCGTCCAGCATTTGGGCGACTTGTTCTACTGAGAATTCCATCCCGCCAAAAGTAGTAAATTTTAGATTCCGCCCGGACTGCGCAATTCCTCTGGAAAGCAGATGAAATGTCGGGTTACATTGTTCTGTAAATGGGCAATGTTCAACTGCTCGGCACTTTCAGAGATATTCGAGGTTGTACCATCCTTGTAAAGGAGAAGGATCCGGTCTGCTTCTGGGTTATAGGTGTTGATACTTTCGGTTTCGTGGATAACGAGATATTCTTCCTCCCCATTTTGAAACTGAAAGTGGTCTCGCACCTTTTTTAAGATCTCGTCGATCACCTTTTTCTCGAATGGTTTTACACGCAACTTCACCTTAAGTAAACGACGATTGACCACTCTTTGACAAAGTTCACGAAGTACCAGGTCATCATGGTGACACCACTCCTTTACGGCAGACATAATATCCACATCATCCAACTCCATGAACCTGGACAATAGCGTCTCGTCCTTATCAAAATCACCCGCCGAGACCTCACCGTAAAGAAAAGTATGAAGAGCTCTCGAACAAAACAGTTCATCGCCTTTTCGGGCTAGTTCTTTGGCCCTCTTCAGGATCTTCACCAATGTGAATTCGGCCGAAAGAACCGTTTTGTGAAGGTAGACTTGCCAGTACATCAGGCTTCTGGCCATGATGAACTTCTCTACAGAGTAGATTCCTTTGGCATCGATGACCAGATTGTCATTGGCGACATTTAACATGGTCAATAATCGTTCTGAATTCACGGCTCCTTCTGTGACCCCTGTGTAAAAACTATCCCTTCGCAAGTAATCCAGGCGATCCATATCCAGCTGACTACTAATAAGCTGGTGGAGAAATTTCTTGGGATATTGATCCTTGAAGATCCGGATGGCAAGAGATAGCCGACCTCCCATTTCCTCATTCAATCTCTCCATGGTTCGAATACTGAGCCACTCATGACTAACTCCTGGAATGATGGCGCTTTCAAGGGCATGGGAAAAGGGGCCGTGACCCACGTCGTGAAGCAGGATCGCAATGTAAACGGCTTCTGCTTCCTCGTTCGTTATCTCGTGACCTTTCTCGCGGAGGATCGCCACGGCCCGGGTCATTAGATGCATGGCGCCCAGGGCATGGTGAAATCTCGTGTGGTAAGCTCCAGGATAGACAAGATAGGTGAGTCCGAGCTGACTGATCCGACGTAATCGCTGGAAATAAGGATGTTCGATCAGATCGAAAATGATTTCCCCTGGTAGGGAAATGAAACCGTAGATCGGATCGTTAAATATTTTATTCTTGTTAACTATGGATGTCAAAATGGAAGTGCTTTACAAGCAAAAATAGAAAGGCCTTCTGCATTCCGGGTAAAGCCGATAAAAAGTTTCGATCATAATGGATAATGTAAAAGTACTTTGGGTGGATGATGAGGTGGATCTTTTGAAACCCCATGTCATGTTCCTGGAGGAGAAGGGCTACTCTGTAGATACGGTCAACAATGGGCAGGATGCCTTGGAAATGATCGAGGAGGAAAGATATGATATTGTTTTTCTGGACGAGAATATGCCAGGCTGGAGTGGATTGGAAACCTTGGGAAGGATAAAGAAGATCGCGCAGAACCTTCCTGTGGTGATGATCACCAAAAGTGAGGAAGAGTCGATCATGGAAGATGCTATTGGGTCCCAGATCTCGGATTACCTCATCAAGCCGGTGAATCCAAAGCAGATCCTCCTTTCTCTTAAGAAGAACCTCGATACTAGACGATTGGTCAGTGAGAAGACGACCATGAACTATCAACAGGAATTCAGACAGATAGGGATGGATCTTTCCTCCATTGATAATCTTGAAGAGTGGTTTGAGATCTATCAGAGGTTGATCTATTGGGAACTCGAATTGGATAGGATCCAGGATGATGGACTACGAGAGGTCCTCTCTACCCAAAAGGAGGAGGCCAATAAACTGTTCGGGGAATATATCGAGGATAGTTATGAGGGCTGGTTCTCCGGAAAGGAAACCCCACCCATCATGTCCAATACAGTATTCCACAAACGGATCGCGCCTAGATTAGGAAAGGGCAAACCCGTTTTCCTATTTGTGATCGATAATCTGCGTTGGGATCAGTGGAAGGTTATTCAGCCTGATCTTGAGCAAGAGTTGAGAGTGACGGAAGAGGATCCTTACCTGTCCATCCTTCCTACAGCCACCCATTACGCGAGGAATTCATTCTTTGCCGGACTCATGCCATTGGAGATCAAGAAGAGATTTCCACAAAAATGGATGGAAGAGGGGGATGATGAGGGGAAGAACATGTTCGAAGAAGATTTCCTTCTTGATCAAATGAGGCGGATCGGCCTGGGTGATCTCAAGGTGGCCTACCATAAGATCACCAATCTCAATGCAGGAAAAAAATTAGCGGATCGAACCACACAGCTTTTACAGAATGACCTGGTGGTGATCGTCTACAACTTTGTGGATATGCTCTCACACTCCAAGACCGAGATGGAAGTGATCCGCGAGTTAGCCGATAACGACAAAGCCTATCGTTCACTCACCCAATCCTGGTTCCGCAATTCACCTCTTTGGGAGATCATGCGTCAACTTTCTGGGAAAAATGTCGAGATCGCTGTGACCACTGATCATGGTACCATTAATGTTACGGAGCCGACCAAGATCGTGGGAGAGAGGAATCTCAATACCAACCTTCGGTATAAGATCGGCAGGAATATGACCTATAGCCATCGGGATGTTTTCGAGGTCAGGGATCCTGAAGCGATCCATTTACCAAAACAATCCTTGAGTGATGTGGCTGTCTTTGCCAAAGAGGATTACTTCTTTGCATATCCCAATAACTTCAATCATTACGTCAAATATTACCGAAATACATACCAGCACGGTGGTTTGTCTTTGGAGGAAATGATCATTCCGATTGTTTGGTTAGCCCCCAGGTAGTGTATTTTTGGCCCGTGGATGCGGATCATCATATCGAATTTCGTGATGTGACCTTGGACCAGGTCTCACGGGTCGCACACGAGATAGTGGGAATTATCAGCCGTCCGGTTCTCCTGATCGAGGGAGAGATGGGCGCGGGAAAGACCACGTTGATCAAGGCCCTATGTACTGAGTTGGAGGTCGAGGATCCCGTTTCCAGTCCAACTTTTAGCTTGGTGAATGAGTATCGAACCCATTCAAATTCAACGGTCTATCACTTTGATCTTTATCGTCTGAACTCACCTGAGGAGGCTTTGGATTTTGGCGTGGAAGAGTATTTTGAATCCGGTGATATCTGTTTGGTGGAGTGGCCGGGGGTTCTGGAAGGACATTTTCCCGATCGAGTCGG
>JAJLJK010000052.1:0-2377 GCA_033844885.1 Bacteroidota bacterium
CATGTGAACCTTCTTGACAATGGTCCCGGAATCACCAAGGAAGAGATCGAACTCATCTTCGATAAATTTTATCAGGCCAATAATCAGACACGCGTCAAGCCTACAGGCACAGGACTTGGTTTAGCGATCTGCAAGAATATCATTCAAATGCACGGAGGGTGGATCCAGGCCGAGAACCTCGAGGAGGGCGGATCCAGATTCACCTTCACCATTCCATTGAATATAACCCCGGAATCCCCATGAGCACCAAGAGCATCCTCATTGTTGATGACGAACCGAACATCGTCCTTTCCCTGGACTACCTATTGAGAAAGAATGGTTTCAATGTTTTGATCGCCCGAAACGGTACAGAGGCCATGCAAACCCTTAGTACTGAAACTCCTGATCTGGTCCTTCTCGATATCATGATGCCCGATGTGGATGGTTTTGCTATCTGTGAACATATCCGATCCATGGACCGATTCGATCATACACGTGTGATCTTCCTCTCTGCAAAAAGTAAGAAATCTGATGTGGAAAAAGGACTATCCCTCGGTGCCGATCATTATTTCATCAAACCATTTTCGAGTAAGGAACTCCTGGCCAAGATCCGGGAACTTCTCGACGAAAGCCTTGAAAAATGAAAAAGACCTATAAAGATGAATTTGAAAGGTCCATTCAGGATCCGGAGGGATTCTGGATGGATCAAGCTAGAAATATTGCTTGGTTCACACCTCCAAAAGCGGGGATCACCAAGGATGAGGACGGTCTGAGCCGTTGGTTCGAGGGGGGAATATTGAATACCTGCTATCTCGCCATCGATCATCATGTGGAGAGTGGCCATGGAGACCAGGTAGCGCTGATCTATGACTCGCCTGTCACTCAGACCATCCAAAGATTCACCTATTTGGAACTTCAAGATCGGATCTCCCGACTTGCAGGTGGTTTGAAGAAACTGGGGATCGAAAAAGGGGACACTGTGGTCATTTATATGCCCATGATCCCACAGGCGGTTTTTGCCATGTTGGCCTGTGCCCGTCTTGGAGCTATCCATTCGGTGGTTTTCGGAGGATTTGCTCCACACGAGTTGGCATTGCGAATCGATGATGCCAAGCCAAAGGCCATCATTACCGCCACCTCAGGAATTGAGATAGACCGGATCATTCCTTATAAACCCATGGTGGACGAAGCCATCCGGCAATCCGAGCACCAGCCGGAACACGTGATCGTTTTCAATCGGAAACTAGGTGCGATCAAGCCAGATGCGGATTATGACATCGATTATGGAACCCTGATGAAGTTATCTGACCCTGTCCCATGTGTTGAAGTGGAAGCCCACCATCCACTTTACATTCTCTACACCAGTGGAACCACGGGGAAACCAAAGGGCATCATCCGGGATAACGGGGGTCATGCGGTCGCACTCAAATATAGCATGGAGTGTATTTATGACATTCAACCTGGTGAGGTCTTTTGGGCAGCTTCCGATGTAGGATGGGTGGTCGGTCATTCTTATATCGTGTATGCTCCACTCATCCATGGATGTGCAACCGTTCTTTTCGAAGGAAAACCCATTCGGACCCCGGATGCTTCGACCTTTTGGCGAGTGATCGCTGAGCACAGGGTCAATGTAATGTTCACTGCACCAACTGCGATCAGAGCGATCAAAAAAGAGGATCCTGATGGAGAATGGATCAAGAAATTTGACCTCTCAAGTCTTCGTTATCAGTTCCTAGCAGGCGAACGATGCGATATCGCCACATTGAACTGGGTAAAAGCTCATCTCGGAGTTCCAGTGATCGACCACTGGTGGCAAACGGAATCCGGATGGCCCATGGTCGCCAACAGCATGGGATATAAACCCTTTCCCATCAAACCAGGTTCTGCGACCAAGCCTGTTTGTGGGTACGACCTGAGTATTCTACGCGAGGATGGAACAGAAGCAGGGCCTGAAGAGGAGGGTTACGTAGCCATCAAACTTCCGCTTCCTCCAGGAACATTGCCGAATCTTTGGGGAGCTACTGAGCGATTCAAAGCAGGATATCTCCAACACTTCCCGGGCTACTATTTCAGTGGTGATGGAGGCCGGAAGGACAATGAGGGATATGTATTTATAACCGGACGTGTGGATGATATCATCAATGTTGCCGGCCACAGATTATCCACGGCCGAAATGGAGGAGGTCGTTTCATCTCACCCAATGGTGGCCGAATGTGCCGTGATCGGGATCGAGGATGAACTTAAGGGACAGATCCCCATTGCACTTGTGGTCCTACGGTCTGGAGCACAGATCGAGCGATTCCTGCTTGAGACCGAGATCATCCAAAGTGTCAGGGAGCAGATCGGACCGGTGGCGGCCCTTAAGACCGTCACCATTGTGGATCGCCTTCCAAAGACC
>JAJLJK010000053.1:0-1676 GCA_033844885.1 Bacteroidota bacterium
GAATCTTGGAATAGATCTCAAATTCCTTTGAAAAAATTCGCTCGACTCTCTCTTTGGAGGCAGGAGATATTTCATTCAGGTCAAAATTTGGCTTACCCGTTCCGATCTTTTTAGCAAAGACATTGAGATCGTCAAATGGGACTCCCAATGGGATCAGGACATCTTTCAATTCCTCATTTAACTGACGGTAATCCAACACTTTATCTACCAGGATCTCATTCCTCTCATTTGAGTAGAATGGAAAATTGGTGGGCAATACCTTAACGGTGCTCAGCCATTGGTCGAAATCCATGATTTTCTTACTACTACTCCATCTGTACATCGAGTAACATTTATCCCATGGATCCCTTTCCACACAGAATTTGAAATACTCATTCCAAATTTTCTCTCCGACCCTTGACCGGATCACTGAAGCGGTCAAATGGCTGTCAAATCTTTTGGCATGCCACCATTCTGCGAGTGTTTTTTTGGGTTCCCTGTATCCGTTCAAGATCTCTGGGATGGGGTTGAATCTACCCTGGTAGTTTCTTTTTTGATGTCCCTCGACTGGAGGTCGTAAAGGGGTAAAAACATCCTCCTCACCACAGATCGAAGATAGCTTTGCCTCTATACTGGTACCAGCAGTCTTCAGGGTCTTTATGAATATGAATTTATACTTATGGGATATGATCATATCTCTTCAAATAATCTCTCAAAATCTTTCACCATTCTTTGGATTGTATGCTGTTCCTCTATGGTTTCTCTTGCTTTTTGAATGAGGATCTGTTGAACCTCATCGGGATAGTTGGCGATCCATAGGATCTTTTCTGCCATTGCCTGAACATCCCTGATCGAGACGACCCATCCATTTTCGCCATCCCTTACCGTTTCGGTCATTCCACCACAGTCGGTGGTCAGGACGGGCGTGCCAAGCGCCATGGATTCAAGGACCACATTGGCGATCCCTTCTTCTACACTGGGAAGGAAGAACAGCTCGGCTTCCTTCATTCTCATCAACACCTGATCAAAAGGGATCCGCCCAAGGAGTTCGACCTCATTCTCCAGCCCGAGTTGATGTCTCTGAAATAGGAGTTCCTCATCCCCCGCTCCACCGATGATGGTGTATTGGAACTTCATTCCTTTATCCTTCAGTATCTTACAGGCATTCAAGGCAAAATGATACCCCTTTTTCCAGTGAGCACGACCTATAGAGAGTATTCGGAATTCAGAATTCAAAATTGGAGGTTGGACTTCGACGCTTGGGAATGTAGGATCTGGATCTTGGGAAGGGTGTGATTCCTGAGACCCTGTTTCCTGAATTCGGAATTCCGAATCCTGAATCCTCAATCTTGAATCCTGAATCTTGAATCCTGAATTCTGAATCTTCCTCCCTGAATCCATCGCCCACGGAAAATCCTTCAGATCCAATCCGCTATAGACCACTCGGATCGTATTCGGATCGGCTCCATATTTCTCTGCCTCGACCCCTATGGCCTTGCAGACCGCATGAAATCCATCCACCTTTGGAAAATTCCTCTCATACATTTGGGCCAGCATAGGATCAGCCAATGGGCTGTAATTGATATGGGCCCCGCGAAGGCTCAGGACCACCTTCATCCCGAATTCTTTGACCCACATCCAATCCTCCAGGTTCTTGGCCCATTGGATATGAACGATATCAGGTTTGTACCAAAGAA
>JAJLJK010000054.1:0-12842 GCA_033844885.1 Bacteroidota bacterium
GACCAATCCCGGTCTCACAGCCACCTTCATCAAATATGTGAAAGATGTGACCAATGATATCCTTCTGGGCACGACTCCCGGGATGGATGAGGCAGAGTTTCAAAAGATCATCAAGGATAATATTGAAAAGGCGATCGAACGCGAAAAGACCACTACGGATTACGATCTCTTTGTTCGTCCCTTCTATTATGGGAATCAATATTTCCTTTTTGCGGTGGAGACCTTTAGAGATGTTCGTCTGGTCGGTGCACCACCAAGCAGTATTGGTAAATACGGTGCAGATACCGATAATTGGGTCTGGCCACGTCATACAGGTGACTTTTCCCTTTTCAGGATCTATTCCGGAAAGGATAATAAGCCTGCAGATGTCAACGAGGCCAATGTTCCCTACACTCCGGTAAAGAACCTATCCATCAGCCTATCCGGATTCAAACCAGGCGATTTCACGATGGTCTACGGATTTCCAGGCAGGACAGAGGAGTACCTGCCGGAGATCGCTGTTCGTCAGGAAATGTATGTTCGAAATCCAGCGAGGATCAAGATCCGGGAGACCCTTTTGGAATTGCTGGATCAAAGAATGCGGCAGAGTGATGAGGTCCGGATCAAGTATGCCGCCAAGTATGCGAGTATTTCCAATGCCTGGAAGAAATGGATCGGGGCGAATCAGGGACTCAAAGAAACCAAGGCTCTTTACAAGAAAGAAAAATATGAGGAGGCGTTCACCCAAGGGCTTCAGCAGAATGAAGATTGGCAAAGAGAATACGGGAGTATCCTTGGAACGTTTGATGACCTTTACGGAAAACTGGAACCACATGCCCGAGCTTATGACCATTGGGTAGAAATTGCCTATCGCGGTCTTGAGATCTTGAGGTATGGGTATTCCTTTAGGGGATTGGTGGAGGCCACCAGTGATGAAGACCGGGAAAATGCTGCCAAGAAGATCCTCAATGGAATGGATGGTTTCTACAAGGATTATGATCCCGACTTTGAAAGGGATGCCATGACCGCACTGATGGACCTATATTATCACTCGTTTCAAGAGAATGAGCTTCCACCTGCGGTGGTGGAACTGTTCCGAAGATCGAAAGGCAACTTGAGTGGCGAGATCCAGGAGATGTATGAGGACAGCTACCTGACGAATTCAGAGGAGCGTTCGGATTTGAGGGAATGGCTGGTTGATAATCCTTCGAAGGCAGCCAAGAAAATGGCCAAGGATCCGATCTACAACCTTTCAAACGAACTGTATGGGTACTTCTTCAATACCATCCAACCCCAATATGAGGCCATTCAGAAAGAGATCGATCTGCTGCAGAGACAGTACATGAAGGCTCAGATGATGGTCTTCAAGGATAAACCCTTCTATCCGGATGCGAACAGCACGCTGAGGATCACCTATGGCCAGGTCGAAGGCTACAATCCTCTGGATGCGGTCTATTACAATACCCAAACCTACTTAGATGGAGTCATCGCCAAATACATTCCGGGAGATTACGAGTTCGACCTCCCTCAAAAGCTTATTGACCTATACGAAAGTGGGGATTATGGGATCTATGCCGAGGGAGACCGGATGCCCGTATGCTTCATTGCCAGTAACCATACCTCCGGAGGAAATAGCGGAAGCCCTGCATTGAATGCAAAGGGAGAATTGATCGGATTGAATTTTGACCGAGCTTGGGAGGGGACCATGAGCGATCTGAATTATGATATCTCAAGGTGTCGAAACATCATGGTGGATATACGGTATGTCCTGTTCATCATTGACAAATTCGCCGGTGCCAGTTATTTGGTCGATGAGATGGACATTGCAGGAGGTGAACCTGATGTTCCTTCGAATGAATTGAAAAAAGTGCCCGTGGAAACGGAAGGATAAAAGGAAACCCCGCATTTGCGGGGTTTTTTATTAGCCAAGGATAAAGATGGCTGGCCGTTTGTGAAGATCAGGTGTCGCATTCCGCCATTCGGAGATGGTCCGGGTTCGGATGAACTCACCCGGTAGGCTGATATCCGCTGCAATGCACAATCTTGATTCGTTCTCGCATACGGTCATCAGATCCTCAAAGAGTTTCATGTTACGGTAAGGAGTTTCCATGAAGATCTGACTGGTTCCCTTTCGGGCCTGTGTCTCCAGTGATTTGATCTTTCGCTTCCGTGGGGCTTTTTCGATCGGTAAGTAGCCATTGAAACAAAATTCCTGTCCATTCATTCCGGAAGCCATTAGGGCCAATAGGATAGAGGAGGGCCCTACTAAAGGGACAACCCTGATCCCTGCCCGGTGAGCCAGGGCAACGATCTCTGACCCTGGATCCGCTACTCCTGGGACGCCGGCTTCCGAGAGAAGCCCCATATCATGTCCTTCCTTGCAGGGATCGAGAAAGTGAAAGATGTCTTCTTTTTCGGTGTATTTATTGAGCACGGAAAATACAAGATCACCTTGTGGCTTCTTTGGATCCACTTTTTTGATGAAGGCACGAGCAGATTTCTCATTTTCAGCTATATAATGATCGATCTGATCCACGCGCTTCTTGATGCTGAGTGGAAGAACCTCAAGGGGTTCGGTATCTCCGAGGAGTACCGGGATAAGAAAAAGGGATCCCAATTTATTCTCCGCCATACTTCTTCAGAATTGCATCCGCTGCAGAATTCAAGAGGCCAAACACATGCTCGAATCCTTCGTCACCGCCAAAATAGGGATCGGGAACCTCGATATCTGAACCTGGTTGAACCTCATTCATCAATAGGTCCACTTTGGCGAGGTCCTCCTCATTTCGAGCCATCGCCTGTACCTTTTTCAGGTTGCTGAGGTCCATTACATAAATTCGATCAAAGCGATCGAAATCCTCCACCTCAAAGGGGCGGGCGATAAGGGAGGCAATATCCACTCCATGTCGACGAGCATTGATGACCGCCCTCGTGTCCGGATTCTCCCCTTCGTGATATGAAGAGGTGCCCGCACTATCCACGGTGATGGAAGTACCATTTGTTTTATGTCGAAGAATACCTTCCGCCATGGGAGAGCGACAGATATTTCCTAAACAGACCATTAGAATTCGCATAGGGCAAAGATGAATGAAAAGGGATAAAATAAAAAAAGGAACCGAATGGTTCCTTTTCTCCAGTGACTGTATGGTTATTGGTTCAAGGTTAACTTTTTTCTTAGATCATCCACGTAGATCTTGAATCGCTTATCAGTTTCTGACAGGTTGTTGACTGTGCGACAGGCATGTAAGACCGTTGCGTGATCCTTGTTTCCACATTGAGCTCCAATGCTTGCCAAAGAGTTCTTGGTGAGCTGTTTGGCAAAATACATGGTCAGTTGTCGGGCCTGGACGATCTCTCTTTTTCTCGTCTTGGATTTCAAAAGGTCAATGGGCATGTCAAAATAGTCGCATACCACCTTTTGAATGTAATCAATACTGATCTCCCGTGTGGTGTTCTTGACGAACTTGTCGATCATCTGGCGGGCCAGGTCGATCGTGATCTTCTTTTTGTTGAGAGAGGATTGAGCGAGGAGAGAAACCAATGCGCCTTCCAATTCACGGACATTGCTATTGATGCTGTAGGCAAGGTATTCCACTACCTCGTCTGGCATCTCGATCCCATCGGCGTAGAGCTTTCGCTGAAGGATAGCGATCCGTGTTTCGAGGTCGGGAACCTGAAGATCTGCAGAAAGCCCCCATTTGAAGCGGCTCAGCAAACGTTGTTCCATTCCCTGCATGTCCACCGGAGCTCTGTCGGAGGTTAGGACCACCTGTTTTCCATGTTGGTGAAGGTGATTGAAAACCTCGAAGAAAGCATCCTGTGTGCGTTCCTTTCCGGAGAATGACTGAACATCGTCGATGATCAATACATCGATCATCTGGTAGAAATGAATGAAGTCATTCTTGTTGTTGTTCCTGACCGCATCGATGAATTGTTGTGTGAACTTCTCAGCACTGACATACAATACGGTCTTTTCGGGATACCGATCCTTGATCTCTATGCCGATCGCATGAGCCAAGTGGGTCTTCCCCAGGCCAACCCCTCCATATAAAAGCAAGGGATTGAAACTTGTTCCCCCAGGTTTGTTGGCGACGGCATAACCAGCAGAGCGAGCCAGGCGGTTACAGTCACCTTCAACAAAGTTCTCAAAACTGTAGTTCGGATTGAGCTGGGACTCAACATTGACCTTACGAAGTCCAGGAATGACAAAGGGATTCTTGATCCCCTCGTTTCCTCCGATCTCCACTGGCAGCGCCACCTTGGGGTTCCGAATGGGGCCGCGATTGGAACTCGGGATCTTGACAGTGTAAGGATTCGTGTTCCCGTAGGTATTCTCCATTACGATGCTGTAAACCAATTTGCCATCATCCCCTAGCTCACGGGTGATAGCGGTCTTCAGGAGCTTGATATAATGCTCCTCCAGCCACTCGTAGAAGAATTTACTAGGAACCTGGATACTGAGAACCTTCCCTTGAAGTTTCAAGGGTTTGATGGGGGCAAACCAAGTTTTGAATGTTTGTGAACTGATGTTGTCACGAATGAAATCGAGACAAGAGTTCCATACAGACTCGGCAGTCTTTTCCATCAAAGGTTGGTTAATTATAAGTTAGACAACGTTACTTTGGGTATTCCGGAGAGGGTGATCGGGTAGTTGATCGGTTGCACCGGACACAGGGCAAAAGTGTGTATAAAAAAGTTATTAAAAAAGGCTTTTTGCACTTGACTTTTTGGTTTTTTATGTCAATGTTTAAAAGGCGCTAACCCCTTCTGAATCCCAGAGCCTTAGTAGTAAATAGCTAGTTTTCAACACTTCATGTTTTCGTCTACAACGACCGTTAGAGTAAGGTATGCAGAGACCGACCAAATGGGGGTGGTCTATTACGGTAATTACGCCACTTTTTTCGAGGTGGGCAGGGTGGAGGCCTTGCGGGTGCTGGGACACACTTATAAACAAATGGAAGAGGATGGGGTAATGCTACCTGTCCTTCGGTTAGAGTGTAAGTATATTCGGTCCGCGGTTTATGATGATCTTCTCACTGTAAGGACAGAGATCAGAGAAATGCCCGGAACCCGGATCACTTTCCATCACGAGATCCTCAACGAAAAAGGTGAGCTGCTGACCACGGGGATGGTTCAATTGGTATTTCTTGATATCAAAACCCGTCGTCCTATTCAGGCTCCAGAGGGTTTTAAGGAACTCTTCAAACCCTATTTCTAGTACCTTATCAGCTTTTCGACATGACCATGGGATCCTGAATCCATTCGGAGGAAATACATTCCTGCACCTAGTCCTTCGGCTGAAAGACGCTGTTCCCCTTCATTCCAAATCCCTTTTTTCACGATCCTTCCATGAATATCGATCAGTTGAAATGAAATTTGTCCTCGGGTCAGGTTGATCATTAGGTCCTCTCCATGGGCGAATCCCCACGAATTCCGGATCCTCACATCAGCAAAACCTTGATCTTCCGGAAGGTCCATCAGGTTGCCTTGCACGACTCCTCGGCTCCGAAAGTTGGACCAGATCACCTGGGTATTTTTTCCGCTGTGAAGAGCTGTGTCGGCATAAACGATCAATTGGGCAGCCTGAGTAAAGGTCATGTTCCCGAAATAACCAAAGCTGGATTCGAGAAGATCTTCAAGTGCATCGTTCTCTCCAATGGAGCGAGTGATCCCATCAAGGATATCCGCCCAAAGGTCAGTATGATCGTAGATGGATATGAATGCCAAACCATTGTAATTCTTTCCGGGTGCAGTTCCACTTCGACCGGGCCAGAAAGGATTATGTCCATCCCAATTGAAGATCTCTGTGTATCCAAAGGTCTTGAAGTTTCGGGAGTGTCGCATAGCCATGAAGTCCCCAAATGCCTCATCCAGCGTCCTTCGCTCCATTCCGTAATTAGTGAAGGGTGCGGCCGAATAGAGGATCGCATGCCCATACTCATGGACAATGACATCTGCATCCTCAGCATCATCCACGCCTCCGGTTCCGAAGTGCAAACGCGGTGGGTTTGTGGATGAGGAGAATTTTGAATTATCTGCCCCGTTCATCGCCTGGGCATCGACCTGGATCTGAAAATTGGCCAGCGAAGGAAACCCGAGGGTGGTGAGTCGATTCTTTACCATTGTGATATGGTAATACGCATTCACCTGCTCGAAACCCGGATGATTGCGACTAAATTCGAAAAGGCCATTGGTGGTGGTTTGAACGGTGGAATAGGGGGCTTCGAAATCCATGATCTTGACGAATGGATTTTCGAGTGAAAAATAGCCGTTCTCGAATTTAACGCGCTCGAACCGAGTGGAACGAAGAGGGTCCAAAACCCCCGTGTTCCCATCGTTCTGGTCGGAGTAGGACCCCCCGTAAGATTTCCCAGCAACACTCAGGGGGTCCGGTCCGTATATTTTCATTCGTACCAGCGAATCGCCGGTCGATAATTGTTGATGATGATAGCTGTCGAGAATCCTGGTAAAAAGTATTTTCCCAGTATTAGAGATCAGACTTTCGCGATGCTCTCCATCTGGTGTTACATAATTCATGTAAAGTGATGGGATCAGATCTGTCTCCCCGGGAAACCAGGAAGGATATTGATCCAGAATTTCGACGTCAGAAAGAGAATGGGGAAGGGCCATCATTCCGGGAACCGGAAAGGAGGAGCCTGAAGCAACCTCTCTAAAGAGCAGGTTGTGTCCAATGAAGCGAAGCTGATCCTTGTGGTCCACCCCAGCTTTCACCTGGCATGAATAGACCGGATATTCGCCATACATCTCTTCGAAGAGAAAATATGAACCCGCTTTTCCAATCCTGGAATCCCGAATTCTAAGGTGATACCCTGAAGGAAGTTGAAGTTGTTGCTCAAGAACCTGAAGTAGATCGGTACCCGAAAGGGGAACACGAAAAAACTCCAATTGCCCGGTGCGGGCATCGAGCCAGTGAGGCTCGTCCTTGGGAACGTGAATCTTTTGTGAAAGCGCAGGTGCGACGAACACAAAGAAACACGCCACCGTGATGGCAATACGTTTCATTGGCTAGTCTGGGGTTAGTTAGTTACGTCGACCGACCGGAGCGATGCAACCCTTTCGAGAAGCTTAGCTTTGATCGATCTTCGTACCCCGAAACTATAACGACAGATCTCTGTGTGTTCCTGATTTTCGATAATCAACCCAAAATCGGAGACGATCCGCATCACTTCATTCATTTGCGGATACCCGAATGTGAGTTCGATCGGGTCAAGTAAGAATTCCTTGACAATGAGTGAATTGGAGATCGCTTCCCTGGCAGCATCCCCATAGGCCCTGATCAGACCCGAGACACCTAGCTTGGTTCCTCCGAAGTACCGAACCACCACAATACCCACATTCATCAGTTGATGAGAAAGGATCTGATGCAGTATTGGGGTTCCCGCTGAGTGCCCCGGTTCTCCATCATCATTGGCTCGTTGATAGGGATCTTCGGGATGGATCCGCAAGGCAAAACAATGATGTCGGGCTTTGTGATGCTCCTTTCGCAATTCCTCCAGGCGACCTTTCAGGTCCTCCTCATTTCGAATGGGGAAGGCATATCCTATGAATTTACTTCCCTTTTCTGAATAGAGTCCCTGACCTTCCCGGGAAAGGGTCAGATATTCATCCCATTCCAATTCACGATCCTCCATACGCGATCAAAACTAGGGAAATGATCCCAAGAAGGATCCCCATGGCCTTCTGCGTATTGGTCCTCTCCCCAAACAGTATCCATCCCACGAAAGTGGATAAGAGAACAATGGAGACATTGATGAAGGGAAACATCCCGCTGGAAGGTATGTCGGATCGGTTAAGAGCAAGCAGGAGGAAATACACCGAACCAAAATTGGGGATTCCCAGAATGATCCCCCACATCCAGACAGAGGACCTCTTGATTGTACCGATGGTACCCCTGACAGTCGCGAGGAATCCTCCCCAAAGAGCGGCAAAGAGAAAGATCAGGGTTGAGAATATCCCATAGGCGTTCTCATCGGCTACATCGTAATGAAGGTGATTGAGAAGCGCATCAAGTGAACCAGCACCGAAGAAGACCCCGAGGGCCAACCAGCCCATGGAGATCTTTCCCTTTCGGGTATCAGAGGTCAGGAAAAGGGAGGCAAGGGCGATGACAATTCCAAGGGCCATCCATGTGCCCGGAGATTCGCCATAAAAGAAGATAGCGGTCACGGAAGGAATGACCACGCTTAGTTTAATGATCATGCTTCCAGGTCCCATCCCGATGCGGTGGGTGAGGGCTGCCATCAGGTTGAACACCAAAATGAATCCAAGGCCCAGACCTACTGGCCACCACCAATCCATGGCCTCCACCTTGGAAAGATCCTCGAAAAAGAAGAGAATCCCGGTGGTAAAGGCGGCTAAATAATTGACAATGAGAGCGGGAAGTCTTGGGATATTTCGTTTTCCTATCTGCCGAAAGGCAAAGAGTATCAGGACATTACAAATGATGCAAAGGATCGCTTCGATCATGTCCGGAGATAGGTTAGGATCTCATCCAAACCGAAAGAACAACGATCGATCATTCTACCCTTGAAGATCGGTGCAGGTAATCCCTTTTTCAGACTCTTCGAACTCCGAATCACCCGAATCTCGTCCCATAGGTTTCGCTCAATGAAACGTTCCAGGGTGTATGGTCCGCCCTCTACCATCAGACTGAGAATGTCCTTTTCGTAAAGTTCGTCAAGGGTTCGCCGGATCAGATCTCCTGTGCCGGTCACCCGAAAGGTGGGATCTCCATCCGAAAAGAGATTCAGTTTCCCGGAAAGACGTTTGCTAGGATCGAGAACAACCCTAAGCGGCGAAGGTCCTGTCCACTCTCGGACATTCAGTTTGGGATCGTCCGTTTCGGCAGTCCATGCACCAATGAGAATGGCGTCTTCCTCAGCGCGCCATCGATGAACGACCATTCGGGTTCGTGGATGAGAGATCGAAAATTGTCCCTTTTCACCATCGGTTCTATTCTTATCCATGAATCCTTCCTGGGTCTGCGCCCATTTCAGGATCACGTAGGGTCGTTTTTCTGTGTGGAAGGTGATGAATCTTCGATTCAACCATTTTGCCTCCTCTTCAAGGATCCCGGTTACCACTTCTACACCGTGGTCACGCAAACGTTGAATTCCCTTTCCAGCAACCTTTTTGTGAGGGTCGGTCATAGCGATGACCACCCTTGGAATGCCCATCTGAACGATCAGATCAGCACATGGAGGGGTTCTTCCATGGTGCGAACAGGGCTCGAGATTCACGTATAAAGTGGAATCCCTTAATGTCTCCTGATCCTTAACGGATCGGATCGCTCTTACTTCGGCGTGTGGATCACCGGGACGTTGATGCCAACCTTCTCCAATGATGGCACCCTTGTAAACGATGACCGACCCGACCATAGGATTCGGACTCGTGGTCCTGATCCCATTGGAGGCCAATTCCAAACACCGATTCATAAAAACCTCGTGCTCCATGCCTCAAAAATACATTTTGGCTTCGTTACCTTTGAGCCAAAACCCAAGTCTTTGCGACCACTGCTCAAGATCAAACAAGAATTCGAAAGAGAGATATCCAAGCTATATCCCAGAGAGGAGGTTTTGAGCCTTTGGCGATTGGTTGCAGAAGAAGCCACCGGCCTTCCCAGGGCCCGCATTCTTGGATTGACCTCAGTAGAGGATCCCGTTGTCGAAAAGATCGAATCCCTGAGGGATCGCCTTTCGACCGGAGAACCCTGGCAATACATTGTCGGAAAGGCTCACTTCAGGGATATTGAGTTAAAAGTGGCCCCCGGAGTTCTAATTCCACGACCCGAGACCGAAGAACTAGTCGATCTGGCACTTTCACGTATCGGAACCAAACAGGATGCAAATATTCTGGAGGTTGGGACCGGATCCGGTTGTATTGCTATCTCCCTGGCAAAATCTCTAAAGAGGGCAAAGGTTCATTCGATGGACATCTCCGAATCCGCTATTGAGATCGCCCGCGCCAACATTCAGGAGCATTCGGTCAACGTGAACCTGATCAACGATGATTTCTTACGATCCCCTCAATGGGATACACCTCTCGATATGATCATCAGTAATCCTCCCTACATCCGCGAAAGCGAAAGGTCAGGAATGGCAAAGAATGTGTTGGAATTCGAGCCGGAAAATGCACTTTTTCCAGCCGGGGATGATCCCTTGATCTTTTATAGAGCGATCCACTCCTTTTCCAATGATCATCTGAAAAGAGGAGGATCGGTGGTTTTGGAACTGAACGCCTCCCTTGCAGGTGAATCCAGGGACATATTCAATGGGGACCACTACACCGAAATCAGGAATGACCTTTACGGGAAACCAAGATTTCTACTTGCGGTCAAAGAAAACTGAGCGTTGGAAAACTTTTTGCCAACGGCCTTTTCGATAGGAGTGATCCCGAGTATTTTTACGATTCAAATCCACAAGAAATGACCGAAAAGGAAAGGATCCTTCAACTTCGAAAGGAACTGGCCGACCATAATTATCGTTATTACGTTCTCGACAATCCAGTCGTGTCGGACTATGATTTCGACATGTTGTTGGAGGAGCTGATCCGTCTGGAAAAGAAACACCCGGAACTTTACGACCCCAACAGCCCTTCTCAAAGGGTCGGTGGGGATGTGACCAAAAAATTCGAAACGGTCAGGCATCGATATCCCATGCTATCGCTTTCCAATACGTACAACAGGGAAGAGGTTGAGGATTTTATTCGAAGAGCCCAGAAGACCATTGAGGGAGATATGGGATTCGTCTGCGAATTGAAATATGATGGAGTGGCCATTGGGATCCGATACGTCAATGGAAAGTTGGATCGGGCCGTGACGCGAGGTGATGGGACTCAAGGCGATGATGTGACCACCAATGTACGAACGATCCGATCCATTCCTTTGGAACTTCACGGTGAGGACTATCCTGAGGATTTTGAGATCCGTGGAGAGATCTTCATGACGTTGAATGGGTTCGCTCAATTGAATTCTGATCGCGAGGAAGCCGGTTATGAGCCATTTGCGAATCCCAGAAATGCCGCTTCCGGAACCTTAAAGATGCAGGATAGCAGCATTGTGGCAAAAAGGCCTCTGGACAGCTTTTTATATTTCGTCCTTTCGGATAAAGATCTTTTTGAAACCCATTTCGAGAGTATTAAAAAAGCGGGTGAATGGGGTTTTAAAGTACCTCTGGAAAAAGATCATAGGATAAGACTGGCTCATTCTGTCGATGAGATCTTCGAGTTCATCAATTTCTGGGATGAGCACCGACATGACCTTCCTTTCGAGATCGATGGGGTGGTGATCAAGGTGAATCGGTATGATCAGCAGGAAGAGTTAGGATTTACTGCAAAGTCACCTCGCTGGGCGATCGCCTACAAGTTCAAGGCGGAGACCGCAGAGACCATTCTGGAGGAGGTGACCTATCAAGTAGGAAGGACCGGAGCCATTACGCCTGTTGCCAATCTCAAGCCAGTCAGGTTGGCTGGCACTACCGTAAAGAGAGCTAGCTTGTACAATCAGGATCAGATCGAAAAGCTCGACCTGAGGATCGGAGATCACGTATTCGTTGAAAAAGGGGGCGAGATCATCCCCAAGGTCACAGGCGTTGACTTGAAAAAGCGAAAATCGGATAGCCAACCCCTGGTGTATCCCACAAATTGTCCTGAATGTGGAACCCCGCTGGAAAGAAAGGAAGGAGAAGCACTCCATTATTGTCCCAATGATAGTGGATGTCCACCGCAATTGCGAGGAAAGGTTGAGCATTTCATTTCTCGAAGGGCCATGGATGTCGATGGATTGGGAACGGAAACGGTCAATGCCCTTTTCGATGCAGGGTTGATCAGGAACTATGCCGACCTTTATGCGCTTAGCAAAGAAGACTTCCTCAAACTGGAAAAATTCGCCGATCGTTCTGCAGAGAACGCGGTCGAAGGGATCAAAGCCACGGTTGAGATCCCATTTGAAAGGGTTCTCTATGCTTTGGGTATTCGCTATGTAGGTGAGACCGTAGCCAAAAAATTGGCACGACATTACGGCTCCATTGATGCCATTCGAAATGCCGGAAAAGAAGAATTGATCGAAGTGGACGAGATTGGTGAGAGGATCGCTGGAAGTGTGGTGGATTTCATGGCGGATGAACGAAATCTTCAGAATATCGAAAGACTCCGTGAAGCAGGTCTTCAAATGGAGATCGAGGATCAAGGAGAAAAGGGAAATGCATTAGAAGGATTGAAGATCGTGGTCAGCGGGGTCTTTAAGAACTACGAACGCGATGAACTCAAGGAGATCATCGAACGACAAGGAGGAAAAAATGTAGCCTCGGTCAGTTCGAAAACGGATTATGTCCTTGCTGGTGATGGAATGGGGCCCAGTAAGAGAAAGAAGGCAGAGGACCTGGGTGTACCCATTATTACGGAAGAGGATTTTGAACGAATGATAGAAGAGGGCCATGGGAATTAAGGGAATGCTGCGCCGAAAGGCCTTGTCAAAACGACCAGAGCCTGGGATTTTCAGGGGTTTTAAGCGTTCCGAGAGCATTTTGGTCGTAGGAAGGTATCCTCAGGATATCGATAATGTGAATCATCTGTTGCGAACGTTGGAAGCTGATGGGAAGAAACCGGAGGTTTTTTATTTCTATCCCAAGATCCAGAAAGAACTCTCGCCCCCTGATCATTCCTTCTTTACTGAAAAAGAGCTGAATTTCAGTGGAGTTCCATCTAAAGGAGATTCGCTGGAGTTTGCAAGAGGATTTCATGATATCCTGATCGATGTAAGCGGAAAAGATGCTCCCTTCCCGGATTTTTTGATCCAATTCGCGGTAGCTAGTATCAAGGCAGGAAGAAGGGATAGGAAAGACCTG
>JAJLJK010000055.1:0-8056 GCA_033844885.1 Bacteroidota bacterium
GTGATCTGTTTGCCAAAGACGGCGACCTTCATGGGGTGGAACTTACATGTTGAGGTATTTCATGAATGCATCGAACCGATCTTTCAGGTCGAGCGCGTGCAGGCTTTGGTGATAGCTTGCCAGAATGGTGTAGTTGTATCGGTTGAAGGTCTCCAGGATCCGACTGAGGTCCGTATTGTTGATCCTTAGGGTCAATTCGAGCTTGGTGCTGTCAGGGACCGAACTGAGATAAAGGGCAAGGATCTTCGCATCGTTGCTTTCCACGATCTGAGCCACTTCTGACAAGTGATAATCATTGATATTCACTTCCAGGACAATAATTCCACCCGGACCCGAAAAACTAAGATCTCCTCCCAAAAGATCCACGATATCCTCTGGATAGAGATAACCGTGATATTCTCCTTTTTCATCTACAACCGGCAGCATACTCAAGTGCTGGATGTGAAATAGAGAAAGGGCGTCGAAGATATGTCGGTCGGGCTCTATGGAAGTCCGGATGAGTTGAGTGCTTCCATCCTTAACGCTGAGCTTTTCGGATTCTGCATTCAAAAGGTCATCCTCGGTGACCATACCCAGATAATGACCATTGTCCACCACGGGCAAGTGACTGACCTTGTAGTCGTCCATTGTCTGGTGGGCTTCATCGACCAGGTCCAAAGGACCCAGAGGGCGAATGTCATTCCTTAGGTATTCTGTGACAAGCATACCCTGCAAACATAGAGATTTTTACTTTTGTTCCCTTAAATCAACCCATGACCCGACTAAGCGTAAACATCAATAAAATCGCCACTTTGCGGAATGCTCGCGGAGGCAATAATCCCGATGTGTTGAAGACCGCACTGGATTGTGAGCGTTTTGGTGCAGAAGGCATCACCGTACACCCTCGTCCAGATGAGCGTCATATCCGCAGAAGCGATGTCCTTGCATTAGCTCCAGCGCTCTCCACCGAATTCAATATTGAGGGTTACCCCTCGGAGGATTTCATGGAGTTGGTACTGGAGGTAAAACCCCATCAGGTCACCTTGGTGCCTGACCCTCCTGAAGTTTTGACCAGCAATGCGGGTTGGGACACCATTTCTAACATGGGCTTATTGGTGGATATTGTTGGGAGACTCAAGGATGCAGGGATCCGCACCAGCTTGTTCATGGAATGCAACGAGGAGTATATCGAGGCGGCAGCCTCTACGGGAACCGATCGGATCGAACTCTACACAGAGGATTTTGCTTCTGGTTTCACGAAAGATCCTGAGAATGCGGTGGCTCCCTACGTTTATGCGGCTGAACTGGCACAGAAATTTGGCCTTGGTGTGAATGCAGGTCATGACCTGAGCCTTGACAATCTTCGATATTTTGCAGCGCAGGTTCCAGGGTTGTTGGAGGTCTCCATCGGTCATGCACTTATCTGCGATGCCCTTTACTACGGGTTGGAGAATGTGATCCCGATGTACAAGAATCAATTGCGATTCGCTGCAGAGGATCGAGCGAAAATGGAAATCGACTAATGGAACTATTCTCGAGGATCATTGGAGAGGGGCAACCCCTGGTCATCCTTCACGGCCTTTTCGGAATGAGTGACAATTGGCAGACCTTCGGGAAAACCATGGCTGATGAAGGATATGAGGTTCACCTTATCGATCAAAGGAATCACGGTCAATCACCCAATAGCGAGGAGCATACCTACCAGTCCATGGCGGATGACCTCCTCGAATATTGCCATACCCATCAGTTGGTGGACATTTACCTGCTGGGGCACAGCATGGGGGGCAAGGTAGCCATGCTCTTCAGTTGCTTGCACCCTCAAATGGTGGAAAAATTGGTGGTGGTCGATATCGCCCCGAAAGGATACCCTGTCCATCATCAAGAGATCATCGATGCCTTGAGAACCCTGGATTTTGATTCTTTGAAATCCCGTTCCGAGGCGGATGAGGTATTGAAGAGGTCCATTGATAATTTCGGCGTTCGGCAGTTTCTTCTCAAAAGCCTCTATTGGAAGGAGAAGGGTAAGTTGGGATTGAGGTTCAACCTGGATGTGATCGAACGGAATATCGAGATGGTGGGGGAGTCGTTATTTGATGATGCCCAATACGGAGGGCCAACCCTCTTTATTCGAGGTGAACTCAGTGGTTACATCAAGGATGGTGACATGGATCGGATCCATCAGCATTTTCCTGAAGCCATTTTGGTCACGATCAAAGGAGCGGGTCATTGGGTTCATGCGGAGAAACCCCAGGAATTTTTGCAAGCAGCCAGAGATTTTCTGAGGGCTTAGGTCACTTCAATCGAATGGAGGTTTTCGTAAGTCCCACCACTTTGAACCGCTGATCCTGGAGGTCCGGTGGTCCGAAGGTTCCCCGAGCATCATTTGAGAACCCATACTTTTCGGTGGGTTCGCCAAAAAAACCCTTATCAAGTTTTCCATTCGAATTCTCATCCCAATAGGCCCGGATGGTATAGGTGCCCTCCTTGAGTTCTTCGAAGACCACTCTTTGAGTTCCTTTTTCGGAAATGACGTGCTTTTTTTGCTGGATGGCCTGCCCCTCGCCATCTGCCAATTCGATCATGAGATGGCCTTTCACACGGTCCACCCCAAAAAAATCAACCTCCAGAGTGGAGGTTGAGCTTTGTTGTATCAGGAAAAGAAAAAGGATGTTCCAGATCATCGAATCAAAATGACCGTTCCTTTCTTTTCCACTTCAGATATCTCTTGTTTGTCAAGATTGCGGAGGGTGGCGGTGAATCTCCATAGGTAGACACCTTCCCCGACCTTTTGTCCATCGTAATTCCCATCCCAGGAATTATAGACATCCTTGGTCTCAAAAACGATGCGCCCCCAACGGTCAAAGACCTGGAGGCTGAATTGAATGACCTCGCAACTTTCGGGAACACCCAGCTTGAACTCGTCATTTACCCCATCGCTGTTCGGAGTGAAAGCATTGGGAGTAAATATGGAACATGCGCGATAGGGGAGAGAAGGACCCTCCTTGCGCGTGTTCCCCTGGTTCTGAGCAAAGAGCCCGGTTCCAAGCAAAGCGAAGACGATAAATAGGGTAAGCTTTCGCATCATAGACACAAAGGTAAGATAACCATCAGGCTATTGGGGTTTTCAGGTATCTTAAATATAAGTGAATTATTTTACGAAAACTGTGGGTGAATTATCGTTCGCTCTGATTCCAAGAGTTTTGGGTCGTGTCCGGATTTTCTTCGCCCCATTCGAAAATATACTCCGGCTGGGTCTTTTGGGGCTTTTTCTCGGGATCCTTGCCCTTGATCAAATCCTTGAGTTCCTTTCCTTCCTCTTTCCATTCATTCTTGATCCCCTCTGCGATCCGGCCCTTATCGATCGCGATGACGGGATTGTCGATATGTCCGGTCATCTTTACCCATAGATAGGGTTCATCGGGTCGGTCTGTCTCGACGATCCAATCATCGATGTTCCTCGGTTTCTTCTTCGCTCCTCCGAGGGCATCCCGCATCTTCATCTTTACCCTGTAGTTCAAGATGTTGTTAAAGGTGTGAGTTCCTTCAAGGTCCAGCGATAAGGCGCTGCTTTGAATTTGCATGTATGGAATGGTGATCTCTCCCTTGTGGATGGAGACCTTGTTGCTCAGCTTCGAAAAACGAACATCTCGGAGTTCCTGAAGGTCAGCAAAGGAGGAGAGGCTTTCGAGCGGTTTGTAGTTCTTCAATCGTCCCTGATCGATGGAAAGATCGGCAATGAGATCCAGGCTAGTGGGTAGGAAGTTGTACTTGTTATCACAATAGATGGAGAAATCCAATTGCGAGGTGCCTTTTCCCTCAATATGATCAGCGGTAAGAACATCCTGGCCGAAATTGTCAAAGCTGGCAAACAATTGCTTAATGTCGATATCGGTCAGATTTCCACTGACGATCAGCCTCTTGTGCGACTCATCTGCCTGGCCAAAACTGAATGTCCCCTCGACCGATCCGTCCAGTGTTTCGAATCGTACGTTTCGGCCCTTGATGGTGTATCCTTCATTCCATACCTGACCTCGTGCCTTGCTGCCCTTCCAATTACCCAGGGAAAAAGCATCAGCGGAAGCGGAAAGCCGATAATTGAATGGCATGACCCCTTGGTCAACGGAGGTATTGGATTCGGGCCATTCCCACGCGAGAAATTCATCGATGATGATATTCGGGCTCTGAATGCTAACATCGATCAGAGGGATCTTTCCAGAGGTGGGATCCAGAGCATTTCGGATCCACCCCTGAATGGTGAAGTGGTTGGAACCAGTGACAAAAGAGGCCTGTTTGACCTGGAGGTCGGCATTTCGCAACCCCAATTGTGTCTGTATGTTTTCAAAGGAGATATTGCTATTTCTGAGACTCAGATGCCCCTCCTTCAGGATGACGTCTCCCTGAATGGAGGCACCGTTGAGGCCTTTGCTTCGGATCTGTTCAAAGGACCGATAGGTATTGCTCACCTTGAAATCCCCCGAAAGGGCTCCTGTGGCGATATTGAATTTATCAGGTACCAGAAGCTGTGTGATCTCATAAAGGCCCGTCTGCAATTGACCTTCGGCACTGATAGTGGGGGATTCAAAATTTCGGATGGAGATATCTCCATAGACCATTCCACCTTGAGTGAGCGCTTGAAGTTGGTGAAAGACAATGGATGATCCCTTCAAATCTCCCCGAGGACCATTGTCATAGGTGGCTTGAAAGGCGAGTTCCTTCAGCCAGAAATCTCGGCTTGTCAGGGTAAAACGTCCATTTTCCACATGGCTGGTGGCGGACATATGAAGATCCCCGTTTTTTTCTTCGGCTACGAACGAGAGATTCATGGAACCTTCCGCCTTGAACCAATCTCGATCCGAGAGAACGAACCGTGGAAGAAGATCCAGGAATTTTGCGAGATCTGCCTTTCGGGTCTCCAAAGCCCAGCGGTAGCCATCTTCTCGATTCTCTCCGTCGAAAAGAACGTTAATGGACCGAAGATCGCCTTCACCATGACTGATCCGAAAAACGCCATCGATCATGCTGATATCACCTGTAGCATCCACGGGAGTGGCCGAAGCCCAAAGGTCATCACCGACCTTTAGGATCCCCACGATACCAATGACAGATGCATCACCCGAAAAATCACCGTCCCCATACTGACCGCGCATTTCTCCGGATTCCACATCCGCCGTAAGGTGAATGCTCGAACGCGCATCGAGATAGAGCAAGGAGCTGTTGATCAGTCGGATCTTGCTGAGATCCAAAGCGAAATCGGAAGGTTGATCATCGGTGTCTTTCCAGAAATGATAATTATTTGAACCATCCTCAAAGTATCGGATCTCGATCTGCCCATCTTCCAGGCTCAAGGTCTGTAACTGGTAGTTGCCGAAGACCATATCCCATAGGTCGAACTGAAAATAGGTCTCCCGAAAGAAAAAGAGGGTGTCACCGGTTCCATTCACTTCCGGACAGAAGACATCATCCAGGCGAACCGATACCTGGGGGAATTTGGAGAATAGGTCCAGTTCCGCCTGGCGTACCTTAACTTCGGCGTCCAGATGACGATTGACCTCCGCCATGAAACTCTGCAGGATCTCCTCTTTATGTGTCCCGACATAGATGAGGGCGGCACTGAAGAGGAGGGCAAAGGAGAGGAAGAGCCAGGGCAGTATGCGCTTCAGAAATCCCACACCACGAAATTATTACTTCCAGCAGGGCTAACGCGGGGTCGAACGTTAAAATTATCCAAGGGTGATTGTGAAGAGCTTATAGCATCTTTAAAAAGTTGATCTCCTTCTGGTCGAGAAAGCGGTATTGTCCTCTCTTGAGATTCTTCTTGGTCAATCCTGCAAAAAATACGCGATCCAGCTTGATCACCTCATAGCCGAGGGATTCGAAGATCCGGCGAACGATGCGATTTTTCCCAATGTGCAGTTCCATTCCGATGTGGTTTCGTTCCTTCCCCTCCACATAGGCGACCGAATCCACAGTGGCCAGACCGTCCTCGAGGTTGACCCCTTCAGAGATCTTTACCAGATCGGCCTTCGCCAGGTTCTTATTCAGAACCACCTGATAGATCTTTTTGGCTCCATGGCTTGGATGGGTCAGTTTTTTGGCCAGTTCGCCATCATTGGTGAACATGAGTACCCCGGTTGTGGCTCGATCCAACCTTCCAACCGGATAGATCCGCTCCTTACAGGCATTACCAACCAGGTCCATGACCGTTTTTCGGGCCTTGGGGTCGTCCATGGTGGTGATGAATCCTTTGGGTTTATTGAGGAGCAAGTACACCTTCTTTTCCTTTTGAACAGGATCCCCGCCATATCGAACCGTATCCCCTGGCATGACCTTGATGCCCATTTTTGTGACGACCTCGCCATTGATGGTCACCAGACCTGCAGCGATCAGTTCATCGGCTTCACGCCTGGACGCAACACCTGCATTGGCAAGGTATTTATTGAGTCGGATCCCTTCTTTCTCAGATTTCGATGAGAGATCCTCGGCAAATTTTCCTCTGGGTTTGGAGAACTTCTTTCCTTTTCCTTGATAGCCCCCATCGCGTGAGCCTCCTTTACCACGTATCGGACGATCTCCGCTCTTACCATAGGAAGGTCTGTCACCATCCCGTTTCGGGAACGAACTATCTCGGGATCCACTTTTCCTTGAACCAGGACGGTCATCTTCCCTTTTTTGGAAGGATCCTTGACGGGATGCGCCAGGACCTCTTTCGGTACGGTCATTATCCCTTCCGTAGGAAGGTCTGTCTCCATCTCGTTTTGGGAACGAACCATCTCGAGACCCGCTTTTCCTTGACCCTGGACGGTCATCTTCTCTTTTTTGGAAGTATCCTTGACGGGAAGCGCCAGGACCTCTTTCGTTACGGTCATTATCCCTTCCGTAGGATGGTCTGTCTCCATCTCGTTTTGGGAACGAACCATCACGGGATCCGCTTTTTCTTGAATCAGGACGGTTATCCTCTCTTTTTTTGAAGGATCCTTGACGGGATGCGTCGGGACCTCTTTCGGGACGATCGCGGTCGCTGCCGTAGGATGGACGGTCTCCATCTCTCTTTCTGGCCGATCCTTCTTTTCCATTCGAAGGACGACTTCCTCCCTTTCTTTGGTCCCCGGACCCGTCGCGGCGATTGGACCTATTTCTATCTCCCTGATTTCGACCCCTATTCATGGCGTTCTCAAATTTTCGGCAAAGGTATGATAATGGAAGGAAGGGTTGGGGGTTTGTGGGGTAAAGGTTGTGGGTTAGGGGGTTTGTGGGGTAAAGGTTTAAGGTTGGATTTGGAGAATGGAACTAATTATGGCTTTTGCCATGTAGAGAAAGTGAACGAACTCCTTGGGTCCTTTTCTTCCAAATCCCTCAGCGATATTGTTCATGACGGAAACGGAAGCTCTCCTAATTTGACGTACGAAAGAAGGGTCGTTTTCTAAACTTCTTGTTCGAGTCACCTCATAGATCAATGTGGTTAGTGCAAAGGCTTCTTTCCATACAGTTAGGTCTTCAAATTTCTTTGCGGTTGCCATTATATTTTTTTCAGAAGAGGTAATTCTTGATTATGACTTTCTCTTGAGGAAGTAGGGTTTTGTATTTCAAATTCAAGGGCTTTCCCCCCAAAAACCTTTCACTCAGAACCACGCAACTTTAACCATCATGGATAAAATGCTTCGATAATATGGTTGATCTGTGGAGGTGAGGTGCCAATGATGGAGATGATGTCGAAATGGACGGGTTTGAAGGGGTTGAATTGGTTGATGTAGGCTTCGGCCGCTCGAATGAGGTAACGCTGTTTCTTTTTGGTCACCGCGTCCTGGGGACGTTCGTAATTGCCGGTCTCTCGAAATTTCACCTCTACAATAGCGATCCGGTTTGGATCCTGGGCCACGATATCCACCTCCAGGTGTTGAAACCTCCAGTTCTTTTCAAGGATCTCATATCCTCTCTCCCGAAGATATTCACAAGCGATACGCTCACCCTCATCACCGATCTGTTTGGTATTCCTTACCATTTTTGGATGAAGGTCCCTCCTTCATCCGTCACATCCAAGGCGATATTCGCTCCCATTATCAAGGCCCTATTATCATCA
>JAJLJK010000056.1:0-6032 GCA_033844885.1 Bacteroidota bacterium
AGCTCTTCGGTCGCCGCAATTTGAACCGATTCTGAAAGCCCTAATTCGGCAAAGAATTCTTGAACTTCTTCTCGCTCACGATGAGGCACAACCTCCACCTCGCGATACTCTCTTTTCAATTCACTCTTGTAGTGATCCACCTCGGTCTGTCCCGCAAGGAAACCTCCAAGTCCCATGGCAATACTGCCAGCGACGATCTCTGCAATCCCAGCGGTCACAATGATCTCATTGGAGTCTACGGCTCCACTCAACCCTGCAGCAAGGGCAAAGGGGACAGTCAGCCCGTCGGACATTCCGATGACAATATCTGTGAGGAAAGCGGAGCTTTCCATATGTTCCTCTACGTGGTGATGATGGCTCATTTTGGCAGATTTTGGGCTACAATTTACGCCATCTCAACCGTAGACTATTGCTTACCACGGAAACTGAACTCATGGCCATGGCCGCTCCTGCGATCATCGGATTCAACATGAATCCGAATGCTGGATAGAGAACCCCGGCAGCGATCGGAATACCGATGATGTTGTAAACGAAAGCCCAGAATAGGTTTTGGCGGATCGTTCGAACGGTCTCACGCGAAAGCTCGATCGCCTGTGGGATCTTTTGTAGATCTGAGGAAATGATGGTCATCTTGGCTACATCGATCGCAATATCAGAACCCTTTCCCATGGCGATGGAAACTTCTGCTTCTGCCAGGGCATGTGAATCATTGATCCCGTCACCGACCATTCCCACCACTTCTCCTTTCTTTCGGAGATCAATGGCCTTTTTTGCCTTGTCCTCTGGCATGACCCCTCCATGAAATTCCTCGATTCCCAATTCTCTGGCCACACTTGCAGCCACGAGAGGATCGTCACCGGTCATCATGATCACCCGGACTCCCAGGGATCGGATTTTCTGAATGGCCAGTGGCGTGGTTTCCTTGATCCGGTCGGCCAGCCCAAAAGTGGCTACGATCTCATTTCCTACAGCCAGATAGATGAAACTTTTTCCTTCCTGGGCATGAATCGCAGCCTTTTCAACCAAAGAAGCCATTGGAACAATTCCTAATCTAGAGAGCCATTTCAGGTTCCCCGCCCGAAAAGTGATACCGTTGTATACCGCTTCGACCCCACTGCCGGTGATACTATTGAAGGAGACCACGTCGACCGGTTTGACGTAATGACTTTCCAGGTGATCCGCGATGGCCATTCCCAGAGGGTGTTCAGAAGATCTTTCAAGGGCAAGCAGGACACTCCGATATGACTCGTTGGGAGAACCCTCCTTCCAGATCTCGTCAGTTACCGAAGGCTTCCCCTCAGTAAGGGTTCCCGTTTTGTCCAGGATCAGGGTCGTCATTTTATGCGCCTGTTCAAGACTTTCTGCATCCTTGATAAGGATCCCGTTCTCGGCTCCCCGACCGACGCCCACCATGATGGCGGTAGGTGTGGCAAGTCCAAGCGCACAGGGGCAGGCGATCACCAATACGGTGACCAACGCTAAAAAGGCGTGGGTCACGGCATTCTCACCTCCGAAAATGATCCAGACAAAAAAGCTGAGAATGGCGATCGCAAGAACCGCTGGCACAAAGATCGAAGCGATCCGATCCACCAGTCGTTGTACCGGGGCTTTGGATCCTTGTGCTTGTTTAACCATTTCGATGATCCTGGCAAGGACGGTGTCCGAACCCACTTTTTCCGCCCTGAAGCGAAAGGATCCTTTTTGATTGATGGTTCCTGAGGTTACCTGATCACCTACCTTTTTGGAAACGGGAATAGGTTCACCAGTGATCGAGCTTTCATCCACAAAGCTCTCACCTTGGCTGATCACGCCGTCCACTGGAATGCGCTCTCCCGGTTTGATCCGAATGAGGTCGCCAACTTGAACCTGACCCAGAGGAACGCTTTTTTCCGTTCCATCAGGAGAGATGAGCACCACCTCATCGGGCTGTAATCCCATCAATTTCTTAATGGCCCCGGATGTCCTGCTCTTGGCATTTTCCTCGAGTAATTTTCCAAGGAGGATAAAGGCGATGATCACTCCTGCCGCCTCAAAATAAACATGGGCTTCCAATCCACGGGAGGTCCAAACACGTGGAAATAAAAGATTGAAAACACTGAACGTCCAGGCGATACCGGTACTCAGAGCTACCAGAGTATCCATATTGGAGGTTCCATGTCTAGCCTGTTTCCATGCATTGATGAAGAAATTCCTTCCGAAAAACGCAAGAATAGGTGTGGAAAGACCTAACATGATCCATCCCGAGTAAGGGATCTCGGGAAAGAACATTCCAATGATCACAAGTGGAATCGAGAGTCCGATGGAACCATAGGTTTGAGATCGAAGCTTTCGCAACCGATTCTTTTTGCGTTCTTCCAATGCCTCCTCGGTGCTTTCCCTGTCTTCATGGATCAACTCGTAACCGGCAACCTGAATGGCCTCGTTCATCCTTTGAGGGGAGGTGGTTCCTGGAATGTATCGGATGGAGGCCGTATGATCAGCCAAGTTTACCGAAACGTCCATCACTCCCGGATGATATTTCAAGATAGTTTCGACACTGGCCGAGCAAGATGCACAAGTCATTCCTGATATGGGAAACCTTTTATTGATCACAGGAACCTCATACCCCAATTCACGGATCTTCCTAACAGAATCGCGTACCACATCTGCATCATCTGTATCCAGTGCAACCCGATGATTATTAAGCTCAATGGAGTGGGCTTCCAGACCTTTGACACTGTCAAGACCTTTCTCTATGATCATGGCGCAGTGTTCGGAGTCGACCCCCTCCACCGGTATGTATTGAGTTTGAATTTGGGACATGGCGAATCTTTTAAACAAAGATGCAGTTGTCCGGAGGAAGGAACTTTCAAATTACTGGAAGATCCTTATAGAATTCAGAGTTGGTCCAATGAAGTTCTCAGGGTGTTTCCCAAAGCCCGGAATTGACTGGGGGTCATCCCTGTAACTTGTTTGAATTGGGTACTTAGGTGGGCGGGGCTGCTATATCCGAGGTCAAAGGCGATCTCTTTGATAGAAAGGGATCTGTAGGTCAACAGTTCCTTTGCCCGTTCCACTTTCTGTCGAATAATGAACTGTTCAATAGTATGGCCTTCTTTTTGACTGAAAAGTCGACTTAAGCCTGCGTAATCCTTACCCAGTTCCGAGGCGATAAGTTCTGACCAGGAAGTGGGCTCGTCCACCTTAGAATGGTGGATCCGATCAATTATCAAACTTTTGATCCTATTGATCCATTGCGATTCCTCATCATTGATAAGCTCAAACCCTCTGGAAGTCAGATCCCGATCGATATTTTCCAAAGTGATCGGATCAGGATCCATGTCAAGATGAACCTCTCCTAAAAGAACCTTGTCAGGATCGAAACCGTATCCGGAAAATATCTCCAGAACAGAATCGATGCATCGCTGACACACCATATGTCGGATATAGAGAATCACCTTTCAAAGGTAGTCATCCCTCCATTTTTTCAATCCTTTTCCAAAGGTCTTCAGCTTCTGATCTCTTTTGGTCGCTCTTGGCACGGTTGGAAGTTGAAAGGCGATGAGACTCTTCCAAAAGTTGGTTATATTGATGGATGAGCTTTTCTTTTTCCGACTTTTTCTTAAAGAACCCGAACATCTTTTCTCATAAAGACAACCTGATCTGAAAAAAGTTCTAGGCTTGAGAATGGAGGGCTATTCGGTTCCCTTCAGAATCAATGAAAAGCCCCATGAATCCTACATCCGGTGCGATCTGTTTCTTCTCTTGTAACACTTTTCCCCCGGCTGCTTCCACCTTGGAAAGTTCATTCGATAGGTCTCCACTTGGAGAATTGAAATAGATGAGGGTTCCCTTCGAATTCGATGGGAAATAGAAATCCGGGTGTTTAACGAGAGACCCTGAAGCACCAGGAAGTTCAGGATCACCAGGAAACCAACCCATATCCAGAGGTCCCATTTCTGCTCGTGTGATCTCGATGCCAAGAATGGTTTGGTAGAATTCAATGGCTCGGTCCATGTCGGTTACCGGAATCTCGAACCAGTTGATCATGTTCTGTTTCATCGTGGTTAGGTTTAGCAGAAAGAAATATACGGAATCGGAACCATCAGCGAATAGGGAAGGAAATACCGAGCATAGCAAATATTGCCTGGGTTCGGTCATGCAGATCGGGTTGTTCCATCGAATTCCTCATATCCACTGTTCCTTGTTGGTAGGAGATCCCTAGATCAAACCGGAGATCATTTGAGATCCGGAAGAATCCCTCAAGTCCTGTGGTCCATCCTAGATCGAAGGTCCTGTAATCACTCTTTCGGTCTGCAGAGATTTTTAGGGACTCGCCAGAGTAAAGAGTTCCGTCAAACCCATATGTGTTCCTTAGAAGATACCCTGCATAGACTCCCCCCATCAGGCGAAAGCCGATCCTATCACCAAATTGATATCCTAGTTTCAGAGGGATACCCACATATTGTTGATCGATCCGAAGGTTCACTCTTCCGACCTCAAAACCTGTTTCGTCCAGCCATTGGACATCATGGTATAGAATCCCTTTCTTATTAAGCTCTAACCCCGTCCTAATAAAAAGTCCATAGTCAATGTTACCTTGGAAAAAACCCGCTAAAGACAGTCCAAACAGGGGGGAGGATTCCGCAGTTCCACCGATGTTGGTCCGGTTCATTCCCCATGTGGGACCTACATGAAACCCGAAAAGGTTTTGGGCATTCATCACGTGAAATGAAAGACCGAGAAAAAGAAGGCAGAAAACTCTCATGGGAGAAAGATAGAGAAAGGAAAAAAAAAGACCCCCAGAATGGGGGCCTTTTGAAGATCATGATTAGATGTTCTGATTCACTTCTTCAACATTTCGGAAAACGATCTGGTCTTCAAAGCTATCGATCAGAATGACACTATCGCTGGTGATCCTCCCGGAGATGATATCCTTGGAGAGTTGATTGAGAAGCTCTCTTTGGATGACCCGTTTGACAGGGCGCGCACCAAATTGTGGATCGAATCCCACTTTCGCAATGTGGTCGATCGCCTCATCGGTCATATCGATGGTGATATCCTTCTTCGCCAATCTTCTCTTGAGATCATTCAGTTGCAGTCGCACGATATCATGAACCTGAGATTCGTTCAGCGGAGTGAACATGATAGTCTCGTCGATCCTGTTCAAGAATTCGGGGCGAATGGTCTTTCTGAGGAGGTCCATTAAGGCCTTTCGGGTTTCTTGCTGAATTTGTTCCTCCATTCCAGGTTCCATCTTTTCGAATCCTTCCTGGATAATGTGACTTCCCAGGTTGCTGGTCATGATGATGATGGTGTTTTTGAAATTGGCAAGACGACCTTTGTTATCAGTCAACCGGCCATCATCAAGAACCTGAAGCAAGATGTTGAATACATCCGGGTGGGCCTTTTCGATCTCGTCAAGCAACACCACGCTGTATGGTTTCCTCCGGACGGCTTCGGTAAGTTGACCACCCTCATCGTAACCCACATATCCGGGAGGTGCTCCGATGAGTCGGCTTACTGCATGCCTTTCCTGATACTCGCTCATATCGATCCTGGTGATAGCGTTCTCGTCATCAAACAGGAATTCTGCCAAGGCCTTGGCAAGTTCGGTCTTACCAACCCCAGTTGTCCCGAGGAATATGAAGGACCCGATCGGACGCTTTTCATCTCCCAAGCCAGCGCGGTTTCGTCGAATCGCATCTGAGACCGCTTGGATGGCCTCATCCTGACCAACTACCCTTCTGTGCAGTTCGTCTTCCAGGCGAAGGAGTTTTTCACGCTCACTTTCCAACATCTTAGAAACGGGGATCCCTGTCCATCGACTCACAACCTCAGCGATATCCTCGGAGGTGACCTCTTCTTTGATCAATGAAGAATGAGCTTGCATTTCAGAAAGTTGTGCCTCGGCTTCCTTTAGCTTCTTCTCCTCATCCTGGATCTTCCCGTAACGGATCTCTGCAACGCGGCCATAATCTCCGGCTCGTTCTGCCTGTTCTGCCTCGATCTTGAGGTTTTCGATGTTCTCTTTGGCTTCCTGGATGGACTCC
>JAJLJK010000057.1:0-2311 GCA_033844885.1 Bacteroidota bacterium
ATGAAGGTCGGGGTTTTGAGTGGTGCCTCCAGGAATCGAACCAGGGACACATGGATTTTCAGTCCATTGCTCTACCAACTGAGCTAAGGCACCGTTTTGCAATTGCGGGGGCAAATGTAAAGATTTTTTTTTCTCGCAAAAGGTTTCCGACCCCTCTTCGTTACCTTTGGGCGAAATTTTTTCTGCATGAATCTCGCCATCGATCTGGGGAATTCACGTGTCAAGTTCGGATTGTTCTCTGAGAATCAACTTGAAAGGTCCTTTACGGTGGATCATGCTCCCACTGCAGATGACATGCGTGAACTTCAAGAAAATTTCTTTGATCCGGCTCGTAGGGTCATTTCATCATCAGTGATCCAAGACCGGTTTGCCTGGTTACACGATCTTATCGGTGATCGGAATCATCTGGTCGTTTCAGAATCCATCCCCCTGCCTTTCATGATGTCCTATAAGACCCCTCATACTCTTGGGCATGACCGCATAGCTCTAGCGGCAGCAGCGGCTACCCTATTTCCCCAACAGGATGTTCTCGTCCTCGATGCGGGAACCTGCCTAACTTTGGATTTTGTCACATCCCATGGCGTTTATTTGGGAGGTGCCATTTCCCCTGGATTGAAAATGCGATTTCGGGCTCTTCATGAGGGTACTGCCGGATTGCCTTTGGTGGAATTCTCGCCTCATGTGGAATTGACAGGATCCACCACCCGGGATTCCATTCTTTCTGGTGTGGTACGGGGAATGGCGTTCGAGATCGACGGATCGGTTTCTGCCTATCAGTCACAATATCCCGAGGTCAAGGTTGTTCTTACCGGTGGAGATGCTTCCTTTTTGGGAGGGTTTTTAAAAAGTACCATCTTTGCACGTCCTGATTTTTTGCTGTCAGGGCTCAATGCTATTCTCAAGTATAATGAATAAGATCCGCGAGGTTCTCGTAGCGGTTGTACTGTTATTTTCGATCCCAGCCATCGGGCAGGTGACCACCCTGTCTCCGTACTCACTTTTCGGGATAGGAGATCTTCGCCCGCAACTCAATACAGCTCAATGGTCGATGGGGGGGCTTGGTGCCACTTTTCAGGATGGCTATCAGGTCAATAATTTCAATCCTGCGAGTCTTCCCTATCTGAGAATGTCCAATCTTCAGCTAGGAATGGACTACCGGATGTTAAAGATCACCGGCCCAAAAGTGACCGAGCCTGTATCGAACAACATTGCTGAATTCACCTACCTGGGGTTGGCCTTTCCGATCAATGATTGGTGGTCCACCTCCATTAATTTGAGTCCATTTTCCTCTATCGGTTATGACATTCGAACCGTTGAGGAGGATCCAAACTTTGGTCAAACCGCCTATAAATTCTCCGGGAAAGGTGGATTGAACCGGGTCTCCTGGAGCAATGGCTTCATGATCCTTGATGGTCTGAGTATCGGGGCTTCTGCCGATTATATCTTCGGAACGAATTCTCAATCCTCCGATGTCATTTTTGATAATTCCAATTACCTGAATTTCAAATCCAGCCAGGAACAGACCTATTCTACCTTCCAATTCAATGCAGGACTTCAATATGCCTATCACTTCAATGATACAGCCTTCCTCACTATCGGAGTGGTGGCCAGTCCGTCGCAAACCCTGAATGGAACCTTTAAGAGAGCCGATTATACCTACGTGATCAACACGGTGAATGGAACGGACATCCCGGTGGATACTTCATACTATATCCCCGGAAGGGATGGAGGTATCCGACTGCCGGATCGATTCACCATCGGACTCAATTACGGACATTATATCGAACAAATGGGAGGCGCTGCCTGGCAGATAGGCGGTGAATTCACCATGGGTAAATGGAGTTCCTTTGAGGATTTTGACGGGAACAACCCTTATAATGATAGTTGGAGAGCTGCGGTAGGTGGCTCCATAACTCCCAGATTCGTATTTCCCTCTGCCAAGCGAAGCAACAGTGTATTTGCTGATGCAGCCATTCGCCTTGGGGGTTATTATGCAAATACCCAGATCGAACAACGTGGCCAACAAGTGGTTGATATGGGGGCAACGTTCGGCCTTAGCATTCCGTTCCGTCCCCGGAACCTCGCTCCTGGAGAGAATAAATTGAATTTCTTCAACATTGGCATAGTTGTTGGACAAAGAGGCAATAGTAACCTTGGGATCATACAGGAAGACTATGTGAATCTTATTTTCGGAGTGTCTTTCAGCGACGAATGGTTCCAAAAGTTCAAGTACAGATAAACACCATATATAAACATCGCGACAATGAAACGTTTGCTGATCGTAATGGCCATGTTGATGGCAACCACCGGG
>JAJLJK010000058.1:0-1775 GCA_033844885.1 Bacteroidota bacterium
GAAAGGCCCTGGGGTGAAGATCCCGGGGTTTTTCTTTTTTACCTTGGCCCCATGGAGCATTTGAAATGGTATCTACGCTTCCTTCTCGAGGTGATGACCCTTGTTTTCATCGCCTGGTTGGGCGTGGATCTCCTTCCCGGACCACGTGGGGTGGTCCTGGCATTATCGCTGGTCGTATCTGCCTTGTTGCTCTGGGGGATCTTCAATGTTCCCGATGATCCATCCAGAAATGGAAAAGCCCCGATCCCTGTTTCAGGCTGGGTTCGACTTTTCTTAGAGTTCCTGGTTTTCGGAACGGGAATTGCAGGCCTATGGGTCGCACAGGGAATGGCACCAGCCCTTATCTGGACCCTCATTTTGATCCTTCATCAATTCCAGATCAAAGAAAGAAATCGATGGCTCGTCAAACACTGATCCTGTTTTTCCTTTTATGGTCCTTCAACACCTGGGCTCAGGTGGAACAAGATCCCAGCCTCGATCCCGACTCGGTTTATATGAAGGTCTTCCGGACCTTGACCTTGAAGGAACCGGTCATTGAAGAGGAAGGATGGTCCAACTTTTCCAACCACGACTGGGAGGCTTTGGCTTACTGGGAGGTGCAAAAGGATCCCCGTCCAGACCAAATGCAGGAGGCGGTCGGAGACCTCTATCTCTTTCAATCGGATAGCACTTTCATTATCCGTTTGAGGGATCCTCAAAACCCCCAACAGATCGGCAATTCCATCACAGGTCGATATCGACTACCCGGAAGAAAAGTGATCGCGCTACGTCCTACCAATGGACGCGAGGAGATCATTTGGCCGATCATTCATCTATCGAAGGACTATATGGTTCTGGAGGTCGATGGATTGAGGATCTTCTTCACCCAATTCCTTTCTTATTAAGGGGATCTTGTTCCAACGGATTTCCCCTACCTTAGCCTTGAAAAATGAGCATGACCATGAGTGCAGAAAAAGACAACCTGCAGATCGCAAAACTCCAGAAGGAGATCGAATCCTATCTCAATTTGGGGGCCACTTCCGTGATCTTTGACTACGAGGAGAACGGACCCAAGCTTCGACTCAATGTCATTACCGTCAATCCTCGACACAACCAGAGTTTCCTTTTCCATTATGTCGAAGGGTATGACAAGGTCGATAGTTTGAAGAAGATGTTGGATTATGTAAAAACATACAAAGAGAAAAAGAACAGTTATACCCTTCAGTGGAGTGCCAAGGGAGATGATGAGTTACACACCTCATACTTCAGGGCCAAGGATATTCTGGAAGCCATCGATAAGCTACACTTTGGAAGGGATCCCAATTCGGTGACCATCTTTAGCGTGGTTCTCAATCCACTTTCCTAAGAGTTTTGGCCATCGATTGGAGATTTTTTTTTGTATCTTTTTCCGTACCCAATCCACCGTAACCTATCTGCTATGCACCCCAAAGACATAGGCCATAGAAGAAAAAGACTTACTGCTGCTGACCGAAAGAAGCTTCGCGACCGCGCCAAGGCCATCCGCCGAAGGCAAAGGCGTCAAGCCACAACAGCTGAAAAGATCCAGATCGCCATTGTTGTGATGATCATCATAGGGATCATTATCACTGCGGTAGTCGTCAGCCAATAACCCCTTAATTAACAGCCATTTGTCGATAAGCCGAGCATCAAGGACTTGAAATTTCTTTGTATTTGATATATATTTTCAATACCCAAAGACGTTGATACCTAAAACCCTCCGGCTATGAAAAATCAGATCCAGGTAGCGATCGTACTCATGATCATTCTTGCTATCG
>JAJLJK010000059.1:0-9866 GCA_033844885.1 Bacteroidota bacterium
GAACAAACCCACTGGATCCACCCGACAGGAGGAAACTCCCTTTGGGAGGGATCGGTGGGATCGAGATAGGAGACCTTGACCCATTGATCCTTGAGATCAAGGACCTTGTATCCTCCCATGACCGTACCTTTCGGCTTTCCCCTTGGTGCGTCAAAGAGCGGGATCTCGGAACGGATCAAAATGCTAGAATTCAAGTAGTCCTTCCATGGAATGAGAAAGAAGGAGTTTTCGGAGTGGGGTTCCTGGCGTACAAGGAACGCGGGTCGATCATGAACAAGCCGAACTTCTTGCCAGGGTTAGGCTCCTCCATCTCCCATCCAGATGAATCCAAAATTCTCGAAGTTGGTGGCATACTTGAAGGGAGATAACTCTATCGGATCACCCGAAAGGTATCCATTCACCGTCCAACCAGACCGTTCTTCGGTAAGTGCGATAATCAGTGTGTCTCCGGATCCTTTTTCAATGGCGAGGATCGAATCACCGGGTCTAATTCGAAGACTCATGATCCCAACGCCCATCATTTTGAAAAAGGAAAGGCTATCCATGGAGCAGCTATTTTCTGAGGTTGCTATCATGGACCCTTGTGTTCCCTTTTGAACCGTCTCTTCCATGGGAGCATCCATATTCTTTGAGGATTCAACCTCCGAAGGGTCATTCGAACAACTCAAAACCAAGGAGAAGGGGAATAACAAAAAATAGAGGAAAACTCGGTTCATTACTTGATCTCAAAAGGACTGATCCACAAGGATTAAAGCCGTAAATTATAAGAAAAGATCAAGGTTATGGGAATTTTTGTGATGTCAGAAAGAAAGAATGGGGATCATCAGTTTGTCCTCAAGGCGGAGAATGGTCAGGTCATCTTGGTGTCTCAGGGATATTCATCAAGAGATGGATGCCTGAATGGGATCGAGTCAGTTAAGAGAAATGCCCAACATGAAGAGATGTTCGAGCGTCTGGATTCATCCGATGGGCGGTTTTATTTCAACCTGAAGGCAACCAACGGACAAGTGATCGGTAATAGTCAGATGTATCAAGGTGTATCGGGGGTGACGGCTGGGATCCATTCGGTCATGGCCAATGCTCCGGGAGCACGGATCATGGAAGAAAAGATCCGGGAGATCCCTTCTTAACGGATCCCGATCCTTCGCTTACAATCTGAGCACAGGTGCGGGTTCACGCGATCTATGGTTCGGATGGTCTCTGCAGCATCCTCCATGACGCATCCACGATTCGGACAATGTGGAAGTCCCAAATTGTGTCCAATCTCATGGATACTTACCCTTTCCAGACGATCCAGAGTTACCTTATTCCCTTTTCCCTTCAGGCGAAAGCCGGAGATGATGCAGCTTGGGCCCGGTCGGTATCCCAAACCAAAGATCCCCCAATCCTGATATTTTGATTTCGGTTCTTTGACGATACCCCTGCTTTTATATTTGGTGGTGGAGATGTCCTTTTGGGTGATCCCCAGAATAAGGTCCACCGAATCGGGTCGTTCCCTTTTGAGGATCCGAATGATCGAATCGGCTCTATATCGAGGAGATTTGATGCGGACGAAGGCCGAAGCCGGTAGGTTCTTTTTATCGAGAACAACCACCTTGCACAGGTATTCTCTTTCGAGGGATGTAGTGATGCGGGTCATCCATTCTTCTGGGATATTCTCGTACGGCTGGATTCCAATTGTACTGGGCCCGCTTTCAGAACAGGACCAAAGAATAAGGAGGATCAAAGATCTCCAGATGAGTCTCATGATGTTTTCGTTTCGTTCTGGAAGAATCTTTTTCGCCATCTAAAAGCCACTCCAACCAAAAGGATCAACGCTGGTACCTCCACCAAAGGGCCGATCACACCTGCAAATGCCTGACCGGAATTCAATCCAAAAACCGCGATGGCCACGGCAATGGCAAGCTCGAAATTGTTTCCCGCAGCCGTAAAAGCGATCGAAGTGGTCTCATTGTAGCGAGCTCCCATGGCCTTGCTGATGAAGAAACCAATGGTGAACATCAATGCAAAGTAGATCAATAGGGGTATGGCGATACGGATCACATCCATGGGAATGGTCACGATGAGTTCGCCCTTTAGGGAGAACATCACCATGATGGTGAACAACAAGGCGATCAAGGTCATGGGCGAGATGGTCGGAATGAATTTCGTTCTGTACCACTCCTCACCCTTTGAACGAACCAGGATCCATCGAGTAAGGATTCCTGCCAGAAACGGGATCCCAAGGTAAATGGCCACACTCTCAGCAATGGTGGTTATGGAAATGTCGACAATCGCCCCCTCAAACCCGAAGAAAGGGGGAAGGAGGGTGATGAAGACCCAGGCATAGAAGCTGTACGCAAAGACCTGGAAAACACTATTCAAGGCCACCAGGCCTGCGCCATACTCACTACTTCCATCTGCCAGATCATTCCAAACCAGTACCATGGCAATACACCGCGCCAGACCAATTAGGATCAATCCCACCATATACTCAGGGTGGTCATGCAAAAAAATGATGGCGAGAATGAACATCAGGATCGGACCGATCACCCAATTGAGGAGAAGCGAGATAGAAAGGATCCGTGTGTTCCGAAAGACCACCGGAAGAAGTTTGTAATTGACCTTCGCCAAAGGCGGATACATCATTAGGATCAATCCTACTGCAATGGGAATATTGGTACTACCACTACTTTGAGATTGAATGGTCTCTGCCACTGAGGGGAAAAGGTATCCCATGCTGATCCCGACCCCCATGGCCAAAAAGATCCAGAGGGTAAGGTATCGGTCCAGGAATCCGAGCCGCTTGGTAGGTTGATTCATGATCGGTCTTGGATCTGGGTGACTAAATAAAGAATTTCAGCGGCGATCTGACGTGAGCGCTCGTCGTATTTCTGACCTTCCAACTCAGTTCCATCATACCTCTTTGGGTCCTCATAATTCAGCGGGATCCTGACCTCGGTACCTGGGATAAAGGGGCAATTCTCTTCGGCCGATGAACAGGTCATGATCGCTGCAAAGGGTTTTTCGATCTCATTGACGGGATCATTAAACAGCTTAGAAAATAGGATAATGGGGTTGGCTTCGGATGAAAAGTGGACCTGATATTTTGGGTTGGGATCCTTCGAAAGAGTAGAAACCTCAAACCCCGAATTTTCAAGCGATCGGACCACTCTATGGTCAACTCTCGTCACTTCCGTACCGCCCGAATGGCAGATCACAGGGATTCCAAAGTGATAGAATAGCGCATGGGCCCAAACCTGTGCGAACTGACTCCGCCTCGAATTATGGGTGCAGATGAATTGCAATACAGGCGTCTCAGATCTTTTGATCTTGTCACGGAGGTGATCGATCAGGGGTTGAAGGACCTTTTTTCTTTGTTCCGAAGGTTCTTTCTCAAGAGATCCAATGGTCTCCTGAAGGTTGGGAAAAAGATCTTGCTCCATGGATACTGATTAACAGCAACCAGAACCAGGGGTGCATCCCGAATTCTGTAATTCAGATAGACTGATCTTCTTTTTCCTTGAGTTTTGTCCAGGTCTTTCAGCAAAAACGGTCACACTGAATATCCCGATATTTCCTGATCGGAACTCCTCCATCTCCTTTGGTTGGAGATACTTATTGAGGATGTCATCCGGAATGTGGATGGGCTTTTCTTTTTGGATCTGGATTCGAGTGAAACCGGTTGATTCGATGAACCCCAGGTATTCACTTTTTTGAATGGCGCCCGAAACACATCCTGCATACATTTCCGCATCCTCCTGAAGAGCTTGAGGAAGTTCGCCTACGAGGACCACATCCGAGATGCTGAAATGTCCTCCCGGTTTCAGGATCCGAAATATTTCATTGAGGACCGCAGCTTTATTAGGAACCAGATTGAGAACACAATTGGACACGACCACATCTGCGACCTGATCTGAGATCGGCATGTCCTCGATGTCTCCGTACCGGAATTCGACATTATTGAATCCCAACTTCTCGGCATTGGTCCGGGCCTTTTTGATCATGGGTTCCGAGAAATCCACACCGATGACCTTACCGGTGGGGCCAGTCTCATGACGTGCAATAAAACAGTCATTCCCTGCGCCTGATCCAAGGTCGACCACTGTATCCCCTTCCTTGATCTCAGCAAAGTGGGTGGGTAGTCCACATCCGAGGCCAAGATCGGCATCCGAAACATACCCATCGGTGCCAGAATAATCATCGGTCATGATGTTGTAAACCTCGGTCGAAACCTCCCCCGCACCACAGCATGAGGACCGATTCATTTCTACTGGTTGTTCGGCGATCTCGCTGTACTTTCTGCGAACGATCTCTTTGAGTTCCTGATAGCTTTTCTGTGCTTTCATGATATTTGATCTTAACAGCAATTCGAGTCTTTGATCATGGGGATATCGAGGAATTTCTCCAGGCGTTCCTTGATCTCTTTCCATTTGTCCTTGTTGATACAATAGCTCACTGAAACCCCTTCGATCGTCCCCTGTAGGATGCCCAGATCCTTGAGTTCTCTAAGATGTTGGCTGATCGTCGCTTGAGCCAGACCCAATTCTTGAACAAGGTCACCATTATAGCAAGCATTGTACTCGGTCAGGTGTTGTAGAATGGCAATTCTCGCTGGATGCGCCAATACTTTGGCGATCCTTGCCAATTCGTTTTGTTCCTCGGTGAACAGGTGGGTTCGGGTGACTCCCATATAAGAAATATTACATTGCAATATTACGATTAATTAAGACTGAAAATGAAGTTGGGTCAATGTTTTTTCTGGAAGTTGAACCCCGAAGAGGATCTCACAGAAAATAGGATCAGGAGGATACCTGTCAACATGGACCCACTGAAGATCAATAGGATCATAGGGTGCCCATCGCCCGAAAGGGCGGAATGGATCAGGGCCATTTCTGTGATGATGAATCCAAGTAATAGAAGGAGGAACCCTGTTCGGGAAAGTGGATCAATAGGGATCCAACCTCTTTGAATAAAGATCGAAATGAATCCCAGAGACAGGGTACCGATCAAGACCAAATGCATGTAGGCGATCACTATGTTTCGATTGGAAAAGGCAAAGAACTCTAGGGAGGGAGTTATGGAGATCACCTGAAGGATGGTCTTTAGGAAGAAAGTAAAAATGGAGATCTTCCAGATCCAACTTCCCCAATTCGAATTTTTTCTGGGCACCACAGACCATTTTAACAACGCCCCTCCGATGAGATATATGCCTGGCAAGAGCAGAGTTGCGGCAAGAATGGAAGGCAGGATGGCGATCTCCCGATAATCGTTCCCGAGAAGGGACATGAAATAGGAAAGTGGCGTGGCTATGACGATCAACCAAGCCCCTTTCCTTAACCAAAGGCGGTCCTTTTCGGGGATCAGGCTCCTCAATGAATATGTCCACAGCCCCAGTAGGGTCAGGAGGAAGAAACCGTTATACTGGAAATGGAGAAAGAAGTATATGGCAGAATCGTAAAGGTCTGTGCTTTTCCGTCCAGTGGCTGCCAGATATCCGATGAAATAGGGGGCAAGGGTGGACAATATCCCGAATAGGATTCCACTTTTGATCAAAAGGGCTTCCGGAGCCTTAGTAGGGAGGGATCTGTTGGAATCATTAAAGAATCGAAAGAAGAACCAATAATTCAGACCCTGGAACAAGGTCGAAATGCCAATGGAGATCGGCCCATAACCCTGGAAAAGGAAAGCGATGAGAATTCCGAAAAGGGTAATGACGGTCAACCTGAATTGGAGGAGGTAGTGACCCTTTTCAATTTGTCCATCGTCCACGAAAGAGGAAGTAAGTAAGAGAAAGATCGCAGTGTAGATCCAACCCTGAAATGCCACGTGTGAATGGGCATGGAGGAAATGAATGTAGGGTAGAGGCAGGGTGAGATATCCCGAAGCCCGCATCAGGACACCGATCAAGGCAATGATCAGGAAGAAAAGCAGAGGGACCCTAATCGCGGAGAATTTCAAATCGTTGGAATTCTGATTACCTGGCCAAAGGTAATTCAATCAATTCGGGGTCCGCTGGACGATCCGAAGGAGTTCCATTCCCCTGGAGTCGTTCGGTTCGATTGCAAGTCCTTTTCGGATCACTCTTTCCGCATCTCGGGTGGCTCCTTCCTGAAAGAGGAGAACAGCTAGATTGTAGTATGCCCGGTAGTTCTGAGGATCCAATTCGATCGATCTTTCCAGATCCTTCTTTGCCGAGGGGATATCTCCCATCTCATATTCGGTCAGGGCACGAAGGAAAGTGCCATAAGAGTTCTGAGGATCGATGGAAAGCAAGGAGTTCAGAACTTTCAAGGCGGATCCGAGATCGCCGGTCTGGCCAAGGGCGCTGGCAAGGCTGGTATAGGTAGGGGTCAATAGGCTATCCATCTTGAGGGCCATTTCATATTGCTGAACCGCTTCCTTCGTCCTTCCATGTTGGATCAAAGCATCTCCCCATTGAAGACGACCCGTGGGAAAGTCCAAGTTCGAGATCATCATTCGTTCATATTCCCCTCGGGCATGAAGGAGTGGATCCAATAGGTGGGTGGGAATCTCATTTTCAGAGACATCCATATGGATCTCGGCCATGGCTATCCTCACCAGTCGGGATGGGTCTGACCAATAATTGGATGTCATGGAAATTCGCTGCTCCTTGGGGAGCCCCATCAAACGAAGAACGGCCTGCCTTCGAATCAGTGCTGAAGGATCGGTCATGAAGGTTTCAAAGTTCAAAGCTTCCGAGTGATCCTCCCCTAGAGGTAGCTCCCTAAGAGCCGTTGCCCTTGCAATGGCCGGCATTTTCTGATCTGAGATGAATTCGATCAGATCTTTCACTTCCTTTTCTGATAATTCGCGGGAATCCTGAACCAGCAGGAGGTGATCACTGAAATGATCCGCTCGATCCTTCCCGTACCACTGATTCACCTTTTTTGCCGCCCAATCCGAGCTTTGATCGGAATGGCATCCATTACAGGCATTCGGGGTTCCGAATTTCACACTTTGGTCCGGCCTCGGAACCCGAAAACTGTGATCCCTTCTAAAATCATTTCCCATGTATGTCTCTCCCGTCATATGGCAGCTGACACATTGGGCGGATTCTGTTCCCATTTCATGGAAATGATGAGAAGGAGAATCATAGTTTGGTTCATGACAACTCATGCACAACGCATTCCCCTCCTTTTTCAACCTCAGCGAATGCGCATTATGACAGTCGGTGCATTTGATCCCGTTCATGGACATCTTGCTTTGGAGGAAGGACCCAAGGACATAATCCTCTTCCTTTATCTGGCCGTCGGCATGATAGAACTCGGTCTCAAGCAATTGAAGGATGTATTGATCATCGAAATCCGTTCGGGTCTTTCGATCTTCTAACATCCTCTCTCTTCGCGAATGACAGGGGCCACATTGGTCGATCTGATCGATCTGTTCTTTGCCTTCGAACATGGGGTGCTGAGATGCATTGCCCTCCCTTGCCGATGCAACGTGAAGACCTCCCTTACCATGGCAAGATTCGCAGCTGACATTAACCGTTTGATATTGGGTATCGAACGAATCGGTCAGGGCAAAATAATTCCTTTCCAAACCTGTGGAATGGCACTCTGCACACATGGTGTTCCATCTCTGGCCACCATTGGTCCAATGAAGCCAATCCCGAGGCGATATTTCCTCCCCGGAATACTGATGGAACCACTTTTTTTGCTGGGTGTCCCACGAGACCCGCATGACCTGTTTCTTTCCATTTGGAAACCCAATGATATACTGTTGGAGTGGTTCGACGCCAAAGGTGTAAAGGATCTCGTACGATCGAACCACTCCATTGATCTCTTTGATCTCGACCTTGAAGTGGTCCTTCTCCTTGAAAAATCTGTAGGAGACCCCATCCAGCGTAACCTCTTCATCTTCAAAATTTCCCAGAACGGTCTTGTCATTCGCAGGTTTCATCGCCCAATCGTGATGGGAACCCTGCCAATCCTGAAATTCTCTTTGATGACATTCGGCGCAAACTCGATCACCGACCCATTCTTGGGTATCCCCCTCATCCAGAGAAGTTTCCGTTCCGCCTGGATCACTTTCGGTAGAGCACTGGAGCATAAGGATTGCGCAAAGGATCAGGCTGGTTGGAAGGAGGTATTTCATCAAGGTCTGCTTCTGAACCAAATAAAGGAATTAATTCAATTCGAAGGGATAGATAACCTTCCAGTCACGGCTCATGTCGATGATCGCCCATCCTTTTTCCTGAGCCATTTTCAATGCCCTATCCAAATGGCCTATAGAGGAGTTGTGGTCATAAGCCCATTCCCGGATCGAATCGGTATGATGGAGAAGGAGGTTCAAATAGGGCCCTTCCTGGGAGGCCGTCCATTGCATCATGGCGAGGTCTCCATCGGAGTTTCCAGAGCAAAAGATGGGTTTCCTCCCAATGTGGTGATAGATCCCAACAGGTTTTCCTTCCTTATCGTCGATGAAACCAATGGCCGGAAGACGCATCATTACAGGTTTACCATCGATTATTTCAAACTTAGCCTGGATCTGACTTCCGATGACCTGATGTCGAGGAATCCCATACACACCTTCTACCCATGGCCTCATGAATGCCGCACCACCACCGGAAACAATGAAAACCTTGAAATCATTTGCTTTTAGGTAGTTGATAAGCTCCAGCATGGGTTGATAGACCAATTCGGTATAAGGTCGATCGAACCTGGGATGTTTGGCCGTCCGAATCCAATCCTCTACCTGTCTCTCAAAATCTTCCATGGTGGAATTCCCATGAGTGATCTGAACGATCTTCAACAGATCAGCGGTGTGTAATTCCTTCAAAGAATCCGGGTGATCAGCCAGAGCTAGTCGAAAGGCCCGAATCGTATCCCATTCAGGGTGATCAGGGTACATTTCATGAAGTCGATCCAAAGCAAATAGAAGTTGAAAGTAGGCAGGTTTCTCGGACCAAAGATTTCCGTCATTATCGAAGACGGCGATCCGTTCATTTACATCAACAAAACGGGATCCATTTTCCTCCACTACATCGTCAACGAATTGAAGAAGAGCATTTTTGGTCTGTCCATCGTTCCATGATGGTAAGGGATCGGCAACAATTTTCTCTTCATTTGGCGATGAAGGTTGGCATGCAATTGCCAAAATGGATAAAAGGTAAATGAGATTTTTCATGGTCGTTCCAAAGTTGAGTCTAGGGAAATATATGAAAGAATAATCGGTCAAAATTTTTATTAGCTTGTACTTTCATAAGCTCTGTTTCTTAATTCTGAAAACCTTTAAACCTTATGCATATGCGATCGAATACCCTAATCAGGGGGCTTTTCCTTTTCTCCTTTGGACTTTCAGTAGGATGGATCCATGCACAGGAGAAAAAACCCAACATTCTCGTCCTGTGGGGCGATGATATCGGAACGTGGAACATCAGTCACAACAACCGTGGGATGATGGGGTATCAAACTCCAAACATCGATCGAATTGCTGATGAGGGAGTTGGTTTTACGGATTATTATGCCCAACAAAGTTGTACGGCGGGAAGGGCAGCATTTATTGGAGGAAATGTTCCGGTCAGAACCGGAATGACCAAAGTGGGTCTTCCGGGTGCAGCTCAAGGATGGCAGAAGACGGATGTGACCATGGCAACGGTCTTGAAAAGCCAGGGGTATGCCACCGGTCAATTTGGGAAGAATCACCAGGGAGATCGCGATGAGCACCTTCCGACCATGCACGGGTTCGATGAATTCTATGGAAATCTTTATCACCTGAATGCTGAAGAGGAACCTGAGAATCGAGATTATCCCGGTGATATGGTTTTGGCGGATGGCCAAACCTTTCGTGAGAAATTCGGGCCAAGGGGAGTCATCCATTCATGGGCCAATGCAGACGGTACGCAACGGATCGAGGACACGGGA
>JAJLJK010000060.1:0-2721 GCA_033844885.1 Bacteroidota bacterium
CCACTTCCAATTTGGAGATCTCCTTGAGCTTTTCCGCGATCAATTCGGCCAAGACATATCCACGATGACTGATCCCAGCAAGGATCAATCGGTTCTCCTTAGCATGGATCTCATAGATCTCCCATGCGATCCTTTGGATCCGTTGCCGAACTTCCTTATCAGAAAATACCTGAGTTTGGTTCTTTGCCATGACGGTCTTATTGTGCCTGTGAATTTCCAGTTTTTTTCTCTAGGATGAAAAAAAGTTCTCTTCCATCTCGAGGAGGAATGCTGTTATAGCTCCTATCGAGGGTCCTGATCTTGAAAAGGGGATTGAATCTTTCTTCGTATTCGGACCGGGAACCTCCATACGGAGGACCCTCAGAGGTCAGTGGAAAGTCGAACAACAAACCAACTAACTTCCCACCAGGTGAGAGGATCTCGTGCATTTTTAATACGTAATCATCTCTTTTTGAAGGCGGTAATGCGCAAAAGAACGTTTGTTCGATGATCAGGTCAAATGACCGTTCAATGTCGAAGAAATCCCCTTCTATGTAGTGGGACTCAGGAAAATCAGAGCACCTTGCCTTTAGAGCTTGGAAGGAGGAAGGAGCAATATCTGCTAAATAGACATTCTCAAAACCATTTCTCCGTAGATACTCGACCTCATAGGCCCTTCCCCCTCCCGGAACAAGGATCGATAGGGTCTTGTCCTCAATTTGGTCAAAATAATTTCTCAGCGGAGTGGATGCATATCCAATATCCCATCCTGTACCACCTTCCTGATACCTGTTTTCCCAATAATCACGATCCAACTTCATTCTTCCGCTTTAAGAGGACAACATTCTCTATGTGGTGAGTATGTGGAAACATATCCACGGCTCTCGAAATCTCTAACGAATACTTTTCCTTCATCAATTCGAGGTCACGAGCTTGGGTCGCACTGTTGCAGCTAACATAAACGATCCTGGAAGGGGCAAGTCCAAGTAGGGTCTCAACCACCTTTTTATGCATTCCGTCTCTAGGGGGGTCCGTTATGATCACATCCGGGTGTCCATTCTCTTGAACAAATTCCGAAGTGAAAACATCCTTCATGTCTCCGGCCACAAAATGAAGATTCTTCAGACCATTCATTTCCATGTTCACATAGGCATCTTCGATCGCTTCAGGTACAGATTCGACCCCTACGACCTTTCCTGCTTTCTGAGCGAGGAAAAGGGCGATGGTTCCTGTACCTGTATATAGGTCGTAGACGGTTTCTCCTCCCTTCAGGTCGGCAAGATCAAGAGCCGTTCGATATAGTTCGTACGCCTGTTTGGGATTGGTTTGATAGAAGCTTTTGGGACCGATCTTGAATTGAAGGGGTGGATGGTCATCAAAATAGGAAGGCATTTCCTCAAGGATATGATCACGTCCGTGAAATAGAACGACCTCCTGATCATAAATGCTGTCATTTCCCTTTTGGTTGATGACATACATTAGACTCGTTATCTGAGGAAATTCATCTCGAAGGGCAGATAATAAAGAATCAATCGCTTCAGTGTCCTTTTCAAAGAATTGAATGACGACCATGACCTCTCCCTTAAGTGTCGTGCGGATCATAAGGGTTCGAAGAAGGCCTTGTTGTTCACGGATATCAAAGAACCTCAGGTCATGCTTCTCTGCAAATTTTCGTACAAAGTTCCGGATCTCATTACTGGGGTCTGGCTGAAGATGACATTTCTGAATATCTAGAACCTTATCCCACATCCCGGGAATATGGAATCCAAGGGCATTTCGGCTACCCACATCCTCACCACTTCTTATCTCCTGGTCCGTTATCCAGCGTTGATTACTGAAGCTGAATTCCAGTTTATTCCGATAGAAATATTGATCTTCACTAGCTAGAATGGGCAGAGTACTATTGGGGTGAACCTTTCCAATCCGTGAAAGATGGTTTTGAACCTCGTCCTCCTTGTATTCAAGTTGTTTTCGATAATCGAGATTCTGCCATTTGCATCCTCCGCAGATTCCAAAATGTGCACATTCCGGTTGAACCCTGTCACCAGAAGGGGTGATCAGGTGATGGAGTTTGGCCTCGTAATGGCCTTTTTTCTTTTTGATGACCCGAACATCAGCTATATCCCCCGGGACGACCCCTGATGAAAGAACCACCTTTCCATCGGCAGCCTTTCCCACGGCCTTGCCTCTGGCACCGGCTCGAATGAATTCGATTCCCTCAAGGATGAACATCTTTTTTTGCTTCATCCGGCAAAAGTAGGATTTGGAATCCATTGAAATAAAAAACCCCTGCCGTTTGGCAGGGGTTCTATCGAAAGAGAAATTCGATTATTCGATGATCACCTTACGGGTGAGACGATCCTTTCCGTCAATGACGTTCAGGAGGTAGATCCCGGGTGCAAGGCTGCTAACGTCGATGGTCTCAACGTTCGTTCCATCCTCAAGTTGACCCAGATCCTTGGAGAATACACTCTGTCCAAGAAGATTGGTCATTTCGATGCGAAGGTTGCTGCGGTTGGCCAGATCGATCTGGACATTCAGCTTATCATTCGCAGGATTGGGGAATGCCTTAAGAGCCACATTTGCTGTGTTCTCTTCAACAGAAAGCTGGATACGAGTATCGATCGCTTGCATCACTTCCTTGGTTACATCATCCTGAACCCATGCAACAACTGCTAGATCGCTGAACTGCTCCACAGAGTGCTCTGTGGCGTGGTTGATGCGGTTGGCAGGCTGACCATC
>JAJLJK010000061.1:0-9628 GCA_033844885.1 Bacteroidota bacterium
GGGATTCGTGACGAACTTCTCGATGAATACACTTCCATCTCCAAAGGCAGATGTGGCCTCAGAGATCGCCAGTTTCATCTGGCTCTCAAAATCCTCCACCCGATCCACAAGTCGCATTCCCTTTCCTCCTCCACCGGCAGAAGCCTTGATCAGGACGGGGAATCCAATATCCGCAGCGATCTTCTTAGCTTCTTCCACATCTTCGATGGCTCCGGGAGAACCGGGAACCAACGGAATATCATACGCACTGACGGTCTCTTTGGCCATCAGTTTATCACCCATCACACGGATAGCCTCAGGGCCAGGACCAATGAAGGTGATGCCCTCTTCTTCCACGCGCTTGGCAAATTTGGCATTCTCCGAAAGGAATCCATAACCTGGATGGATCGCATCTACGTTAAGGTCCTTGCATACCTGAATGATCTTATCCATTACCAGATAGCTCTGATTGCTGGGAGGAGGGCCAATGCAGACGGCTTCATCCGCAAAACTCACAAAGGGGAGATGACGATCTGCCTCAGAAAAAACAGCGACAGTCTTGATTCCCATTTCTCTTGCCGAGCGCATAATTCGCAGGGCGATCTCTCCACGATTGGCTACCAGGATCTTTTGGATCTTCTTCATCTGGTCTGGTTTGTCTTTCTTCAAATAAAGTGAGTGGCTAAAGTAAGGAAGAAAATGGGTTTTGGGTTTCGTGTTTTGGGTTTAAGGTGGGGGGTAAGGGATGGGAGGTTATCGTTTAAGGGTTGCTCCCCGAAATATCTGGACAGGGTTTAGAAATTGGTATTCCATAATTCATAATTCTTCTCACTACTCACTCTTCATTAATCACTTCTCCAAATAAAAATCTTTGACCAAAGCCCAAAATTCATCCGAATACTGATGCCTTGAATTTTCGATGGTGAGATCTGAGATCTTGAGGGTTTTCGGTTGACGAGCGAAGGAAAGAAGGACCCTTTTGGGTGGGCGGTGGGGGAGGCCGCGGACATTCGTGCGAAGGATAGCAAACCATCCATTATCCTTTCCCAGAGAGATCCAATCCTCGGCCTTGTCGTGGGGAATGATCAGGTTCAGCCGGGATTCCGAATGGCTCACATCCGCCGAAAGGCAAAACAGTTCCTTTGGAGGAAGGAAATCGGCATGCCGAGCAAGGTCACGAACGGGATTTCCGGACCGAAGGGAACGCTCGAAAAAGGGAGGATTCGAGACGATCAGGTCAAAATTCTCTTTTTCCTTAAATTCTTGTAGCGAAGAATGAAGGATGGTCACCCGGTCGGCGAATGGACTGATATGAACATTCTCTGTTGCCTGGTGAGCACATTCCCGCTCGATCTCTATTCCAATGATCCTGGCATTTTCAAATCTCTGAGCCAACATCAGGGAAATGAGCCCGGTCCCTGTACCAATGTCAAGGATACGTTTCGGATTTGGATGATTGGCCCATACCCCAAGTAGAACACCATCGGTTCCCACTTTTTGACCACAACGATCGTGGTGGATGATGAATCGCTTGAATTGAAACCAGCTATTGGGCATTATCCTTCGAGTCCGCTGTCAAATGTGAAGAGGCGAGGGCGGAGGAAAAAGAAATAGACAATATTGGCCATTCCCAGAAGGAGGAAGAACCATGAACTCTGGAAGATCGCGAAGGTCAGAAGCAATAATGTTGAAACCTCGACGATGGCCCACCGAACTAGATGGGCATTGGTAAGAGCGCGGAGTTTATCCTGAAGATCCTCCCAGGAATCCAGTTGTGCCAACCTGCGCCAGAACATCAATCCTCCCCAGTAGTTCAATAAACCTGCGGCTGCTGGAATGATGTAGAACCACAGGGATCGAAAGTCAAATCCATGGCGGGCGTTTGGGTCATCTTTCAGGATGTAGAATGAAAGGATGAAGAAGACCAACTGACCGACCAAGAGCGTCAGATGGATCAATTGTAGCTGTCGGGGGTCATATCCCCCATTGAGGTCGTCTTCTTCCATGGTTGGCCGCTGAGGTGCTTAGGCGTAAAGGTCAACCAGACCTTCTGGGGTTTGAAGGTACATAATCTTCGCGGCACGGTCAATTCGGTCGATGAACGGGTCGATGGCAGGGATGAGTATCTCCTTTCCATCCTTTTCGATCAGAAGAATATTCTGGGCATTGGTCTCCAGAACGTTCCTGATTACTCCGAGTTCTCCCAGTTCTATATCCACGGCGGTGAATCCGATGATCTCGTGAAAATAGAATTGCTTTCCGGATAGAGGAGGGAGGAGGTCAAGAGGAAGCCACACCTCATATCCGATCAAAGACTCGGCCCCGTTCTGGTCATCGATCCCCTCGATCTTGATTCGAAGTTCCTTTCCCCGTTGAAGTTGGGAGGATTCCAAAAAGAAAGGGACCAATTCTCCATTGATATCAAGGAGAATCGATCCCAAAGCTTCGTAATTCTCGGGGTAATCCGTGTCAAGAAACAGGATCAGTTCCCCTCTAAAACTGTGTTTCCGGGAAATATGGCCAAGTTGGAAGCAATCGTCCCTTTGCATGAGCCGCCCGGAAGAAATGTTTTACTCGGCTTTCTTTTCTTCAGAAGACTCTTCAGCAGCAGGAGCTTCTTCAGCTTGCGCCTCTTCGGCCGCAGCTTCAACCTCTGCAGGAGCTTCTTCAGTGGCCTCTTCGGTAGCCTCGGCTGCAGCTTCTTCAGCTGGAGCTTCTTCTACTTCGGGGGCATTCTTTGCAGCCAATTCCTCGGCGCGTTTCTTGCTTACTGCAGCCTCTTCTTCAAGACGCTTGGCAAGATCTTCCTGTGCTTGCTTGCTCAGGTTATCACGCTTTGCCTGGATACGGCTTTGCTTGTCAGCCATCCACTTGGTGAACTTCTCTTCGGCTTGCTCCTCAGTCAGGGCTCCTTTATTCACTCCTTCCAAAAGGTGCTTCTTCATGAGCACGCCTTTGTAAGAGAGGATGGCACGAGCAGTGTCTGAGGGTTGCGCACCTTTCATGACCCAGTCAACGGCTGAGTCGAAGTTGAGGTCTATGGTGGCAGGATTGGTGTTGGGGTTATAGACTCCCAACTTTTCGATAAAACGACCGTCGCGCTTAGAACGCTGGTCAGCCACGACAATGTGGAAGAATGCATAACTCTTCTTACCGTGGCGCTGAAGGCGAATACGTGTTGCCATTCATTAATTGTTTTAAAAGGGTCCGAAACCCAGTTAATTAATGGTACTAATTAAGGGGTGCAAATATCGGAATCTTTTTGGATTATACCACTTACCCATTGTAAAAATTGAAAGGGTCTTCGCCTTAGGGCCCACCCAAAGGAACGCCTTTTCCGACAGGATGAGGCTCTTCCGATTTTTCAACCACAAAAGTGAAAAACTTTCGAGTTCTACCTCGGTTCTATTCACAAGGTTTCTCCTACTTTTCCACATCTGTCAGCTCGACGATGCGTCTTGCTTAAAAAGCTGTATATCAAATGTTTCTGATCTTCGATACCGAGACCACGGGTCTTCCCCGTGACTGGAATGCTCCCATTACCGATACCGACAACTGGCCCAGGGTCGTTCAGATCGCATGGCAGTTGCACGATGAGATGGGGCAGTTGGTCGAACATCAGGATTTTCTGGTTCGACCAGACGGTTTTGATATTCCTTTTGATGCCGAACGCGTACACGGAATTTCCACGGAACTGGCACAAGAGCAGGGTCAACCCTTGGAACAGGTCCTGGCCCGGTTCACAGAGGCACTGAACCGTTCGGAATTTATTGTTGGCCAGAATATCGGCTTTGACATCAATGTCATGGGAGCCGAGTTCATTCGCGCCGGTCAGGATAGCCCCATGGTCGAAATGCCGATCCTGGACACCTGCACAGAGCGGACGGCCGAGATGTGTCAGCTTCCAGGCGGACGGGGAGGGAAATTCAAGTTGCCCAACCTGACCGAACTTCACCATCACCTTTTTCAAGAGCGTTTTGAGGAGGCACATAATGCCACTGCTGATGTGGAGGCTACTACACGTTGTTTCTTTGAACTCGTTCGGCTAGGCCACTATCCGGAACCCGAACTCCAGAAAGAACCCGGATTTCTTCAGCGATTTAGAGAGGAGAATCCCACGCAAGTGGACAGAATCGGACTGAAGCACGTCAATCTGAAAAAGGAGAGCGACAGGATCCGCAAGGAACAACAGCCTGAGGATGAGGGTCCATCCAAGGCCGAAGTCAAGGCGAACATGGAGGCCCTGGCCGAAACCCCGTTCCTTCACATCCACAACCACAGTCAATATTCCATACTTCAATCCACCACCGAGGTGGCCGGGTTGGTCAAAAAGGCCATCGATGAGAAGATGCCTGCGGTGGCACTGACCGATCTTGGAAACATGATGGGGGCCTTTCACTTTGTATCACAAGTGATGAGTCACAACAAATCGGTAGAGAATGAATCACAGAAGATCAAGCCGATCGTAGGTTGTGAGCTTTATGTTTGTCGTGATCGAACAGATAAGAACACCAAGGACAACGGTTATCAGATCGTGTTCCTTGCCAAGAATAAGCGAGGTTATCACAATCTCTCAAAGCTCTCATCGATCGGGTATATCGAGGGTTTTTACTATGTCCCCAGGGTGGATCGCGAGGTCATTGTCACCTACAAGGAAGACCTGATCGTTACGACCGGAGGATTACAGGGCGAGGTTCCCTATCTGATCCTCAATGTGGGTGAGAAACAGGCTGAAGAAGCTTTTCTTTGGTGGAAGGAACAGTTTGGGGAGGATTTCTATGTAGAGTTATGCCGACATGACCTGCCCGAAGAAGAACGGGTCAACGAGACCTTGATCCGATTTGCCCGAAAGCACGACGTCAAGATCATCGCCGCCAATAATACATTCTATCTGGATCGCACTGATTCCAATGCACACGATATCCTCCTGTGTGTAAAAGAGGGCGAAAAGAAGAGTACACCGATCGGCCGTGGTCGTGGATTCCGATATGGTTTTCCAAATGACCAGTTCTATTTCAAGGGTCAGGAGGAAATGAAGAAGCTCTTTGCTGACCTTCCGGAAGCGATAGAGAACCTTCAGGAGATCGTGGATAAGGTCGAACCATTTGACCTTCATCGAGATGTTCTCCTTCCCGCATTTGAGATCCCTGAACAATTCAGGGATGCGGAGGATGAGAAGGATGGTGGAAAAAGAGGGGAGAATGCATACTTGCGCCACCTCACCTATGAAGGTGCCAAAAAGAGATATGGGGAGATCACAGACGAGATCGTGGAGAGGCTGGATTTTGAATTGGATACGATCGCAAATACCGGTTACCCGGGATATTTTCTTATTGTTCAGGACTTCTGTAATGCGGCCCGTGACATGGGGGTTTCGGTGGGACCCGGACGGGGATCAGCGGCCGGATCGGCGGTGGCGTATTGCATCGGGATCACCAACGTAGATCCGATCGAGTACGATCTGCTATTCGAGCGTTTTCTCAATCCTGAGCGGGTGTCCCTTCCTGATATCGATATTGATTTTGATGATGAGGGTCGTGGTAAAGTGATCCAATACGTCATTGACAAGTATGGTTCCAGCCAGGTTGCCCAGATCATCACCTATGGAACCATGGCGGCGAAATCCTCCATTCGGGATACTGGGCGTGTCCTTGACCTTCCCTTACCCGATACGGATCGTATTGCCAAACTAGTCCCTGATATCAAATTGGGGAAACTCTTTGGGATGTCGGATGACGAACTGAAGTCCAAGCTCAATTCGGATCAGATGGACATGGCCCGTCAGCTCAAAGAGATCGCCGGAAGGACCGATCTCGAAGGACAGACCATCAATCAGGCTCGCGTATTGGAAGGGTCGGTGCGTAGCACGGGGATCCATGCATGTGGGGTCATTATCACCCCTAGTGATATTCGGGAACACATTCCGGTGGCCACCGCCAAGGATTCGGAGATGTGGTGTACTCAGTTCGACAACTCGGTGGTGGAAAGCGCAGGGCTGCTCAAGATGGACTTCCTTGGCTTAAAAACCCTTACCATCATCAAGGAGGCCTGCAGACTGGTGAAGGAACGACATGATGTCGTCCTTGATCCCGACACATTTCCCCTCGATGATACGACCACTTATGAGTTGTTTCAGCGCGGAGAGACCATTGGGGTGTTCCAGTATGAAAGTCCAGGAATGCAAAAATACCTCCGCGAGTTAAAGCCCACGGTCTTTGCCGATCTCATCGCCATGAACGCCCTCTATCGGCCCGGACCGCTTGAATATATCCCATCCTTCATCAAGCGAAAGCATGGGGTGGAGGAGATCACATATGACCTTCCGGAGATGGAAGAGTACCTCAAGGAGACCTATGGGATCACGGTCTATCAGGAGCAGGTGATGTTGCTATCCCAAAAGCTGGCAGGATTTACCAAAGGTGAGGCAGATGTTCTGCGTAAGGCCATGGGTAAGAAGATCTTTGCCATGCTTGAGAAACTCAAGCCCAAATTCGTTTCTCAGGCAAAGGAGAAAGGTCATCCCGAAGATAAACTCGAAAAGATCTGGAAGGACTGGGAGGCATTTGCTTCCTATGCCTTCAATAAATCCCACTCGACCTGTTATGCCTGGGTAGCCTACCAGACCGCCTATATCAAGGCCCATTATCCGGCAGAGTACATGGCGGCCGTCCTATCCAATAACCTCAACAATATTACGGAGGTGACCTTCTTCATGGAAGAGTGCCGTCGTATGGGCGTGAATGTTTTGGGTCCCGATGTCAACGAATCAGCGTACAAATTCACAGTCAACGAAGAGGGAGCGATCCGATTTGGACTTGGTGGTATGAAAGGAGTAGGCGAAAGTGCCGTAGAGCATATCGTCGCCGAACGAATGGAACATGGTAACTACTCGAACATTTTCGACTTTCTGAAGCGGATCGATCTTCGTATCGCAAACAAGAAGACCTTGGAGAGCCTGGCACTGGGTGGGGCTTTCGATAGTTTTTCTGGAGCTCATAGAGCTATGTACTTTCAGACGGATGAGAGCGAGGGAAGGACCTTTTTGGAGAAGGCCATTAAATACGCCCAGAACCTCAAACTACAGGAAGAAAGTGCTCAGGTTTCTCTTTTCGGAGGGGAAAGCAATGTACAGATCCCCGAACCGGCGATGCCCGTTTGTCCCGCTTGGCCGCGATTGGTCGAATTGAAAAAGGAAAAAGAGGTCCTCGGGATGTATCTGAGTTCGCATCCTTTGGATGATTTCCTGGTCGAATTGCGATTCTTCTGCAACGGGACCCTCAAGCAATTTGGAAACATCGAAGACATTGTCGGTCGAGAGATCACACTTGGGGGCATCGTGACAGCGGCAGATCACCGCATCAGCAAGAATGGGAGCCATTTCGGCAAGTTTACCCTCGAAGATTATGAGAGCAGCCATGAGTTCTTCATTGGGGGGGATGATTATCTGAAGTATCGCCACTTTCTTCAACCCGATCAGATGTTGTTCATGAAGGTTCGGATCACCAAGAAAGTATGGGAGAAGAATGACCAGAAATTCGAACGCATCCGAACGGATTTTACCCAGATGATGTTATTGGAGAAGGTCATCGGTGAATTGGCAAGTGGATTGGAGCTCAAGGTGAGTCTGAGCGAGCTATCGCAGGTTCTGATCGATGAGTTGAGAGAGGTGATGACCCAAAACCCGGGTACCAAACGGGTGAAGATGAAAGTGTATGACCCGGAACACGATATTGAGATTTTAATGCCGAGTCGCAAACTAAAGGTCGAGATCAATCGTAGTTTAATAGACAGGATGCGACGGATCGAACCTGTAAGGTTCAAGGTCGTGTAACGACTTCATCAACAGATTCTATGACCCGATAAATAAGCTGAATTTGACCCTTTGAGAACGAGTGAGAAACCATAAATTTGCCAACCGAAATAAAAAGTGAAACAATGGCTTTAGAGTTAACCGATTCCAACTTCGACGAGCTGGTACTGAAAAGTGACAAGCCCGTATTGGTAGACTTTTGGGCTGAATGGTGCGGCCCTTGCCGCATGGTCGGTCCGATCGTTGAAGAACTTTCCCATGACTATGACGGCAAGGCTGTCATTGGCAAGGTGAATGTCGATGAGAACCAGGAGATCGCTGCCAAATTTGGCATCCGCAATATCCCCACCCTCCTTGTATTCAAGGGCGGAGAGGTAGTTGACAAGCAGGTAGGTGTTGCACCCAAGAATGTGCTCGCTGGCAAGCTTGAAGCGGCAATGTGATCTATTCCACAACCCGGAAAATGTAGAGAGGCCCATGTGGCCTCTTTTTTTTTTTGGAATGAGAAGTGGGTAGTGAGGAGAGGGAGTGATTTAGAGTGAAGAATGGAAAATGAAAAATGGTGTGGAGTGAGAAATGAGAAGGGAGCAGGAGAAGTGAGAAATGAGAAGAATATTCCGAATCCACCATTGCAAATTGCTGCCACGAGAATTCGATTGGCGAATCTCCATTCCCAATTCTAAATCGTCAATCCTGAATTCCCAACTAGAATCTAATTCCCCGAGGAACTCACTACCTTTAAGCCATGCTTGACACCCAATCCTACAAGATCCATGGGATCCAGAATCTGGAATTCTTTGCCCGACAAGTGGTAGAGGGTTTTATTACAGGATTACACCGATCGCCCTACCATGGGTTTTCAGTTGAATTTGCGGAGCATCGCCAGTATAATCAGGGAGAGAGTACCCGGCATATTGATTGGAAACTCTATGGCCGCACAGATAAACTCTTTCTAAAGCGTTTTGAAGAGGAGACCAACCTGCGAGCCCAATTGATCCTGGATGTAAGTGGATCGATGTATTATCCCAAGGTCAAGGAACTGACCCCGCAGAATTTGAATAAGATCGGTTTCTCGGTCATGGCCTCTGCCGTCCTAATGGATCTTTTGAAGCGACAGCGAGATGCAGTAGGCTTGTCTCTGGTGGATGATTCGTTGCGTTGGACCGCTCCCGCCAAGGGAAGTGCGGCGCACCATAGGATGTTGCTGGCCCATCTGGAAGAAGCATTGGTTCCGCCACAAAAGGAATTACGAGGCACTCGATTAGTGGAACAATTGCACTTGCTGGCCGAAAAGTTCCCTAAGCGATCCATGGTCATGTTGTTCAGTGACATGTTGGATAGAGTCGAGGAGGAGGATGCTCTTTTCGAGGCCTTTCAACACCTTCGCTATAACAAACATGAGCTGATCCTCTTCCATACCTTCGATGCTCCCACTGAGCGGGATTTCGACCTCGGCAACCGACCCCTGAAATTGGTCGATCTGGAGACGGGGGAGAAGATCAAATTGGATCCTGAGGATTATCGGGAGCTTTACCACGAAAAGATGGAGGAGCGATTTCGATCTTTGAAGTTGAAGTGTGGACAGTATGGAATCGACTTTATGGAAGCAGACATCTCGAAGGGATTCGAAACGGTCTTGTTACCCTTCCTTTTGAAGCGACAAAAATTATTTTGAATCTGAGGAAGTTAGCGCCACGACTGAGAAAGAGCTTGAATTTTTTCAGAGGATTATTTGGGAGAAATGAAAATTCACCTACATTTGCACCCGCATTGCCACTAGCAGTGGTCTTGCACCAACGGTCTGGTAGTTCAGTTGGTTAGAATACATGCCTGTCACGC
>JAJLJK010000062.1:0-4902 GCA_033844885.1 Bacteroidota bacterium
TCGATTGTCAGGCCCCTGATTGCCGGGACCACCCTTCTTACGTCGTTTCTTTTTCCGCTTTGGTTTGTCGAAACGGGTAAGGCTATCTTCCCCAACGGCATTGTCAAAGGTGGGTTCCACGATCTCTACTTCCTCTTGGTAGAGTTCTTCCAATGAGGCGGGTTCCTCACCCTTGTTGTTCATCTCAATGATCTCATTGATGACCTTGACCGGTAGGGGGATCCAATTCACAGGATCATCGGCATAAGCGTACCAAATGGTTCCCTTGAAGATGTCCATCTTTTGCTGAAAAGCCTTTCCCTTCTTGGTTCGGAGAACGGAGTTGGGCTCCGGGAACTCTTTCAATGCCTCGACATAGGTGTCAAGTTCATAGTTGAGACAACACTTCAACTTGCCACATTGTCCCGCTAGTTTGGTGGGATTAAGGCTCAATTGCTGATATCGTGCTGCACTGGTATTGACCGTTCTGAAGTCGGTCAGCCAGGTGGAGCAACAAAGTTCACGACCGCAAGATCCAATTCCACCCAGTCTTGAAGCCTCTTGACGAGCTCCGATCTGACGCATCTCGATCCGGACCGAAAAGGCTGAAGCCAGGTCCTTGATCAGCTGACGAAAATCCACTCGGTCCTCGGCTGTGTAGTAGAAAATGGCCTTTGAACCGTCACCCTGAAATTCCACATCACTGATCTTCATCTCGAGATTCAAGTGCTTTGCGATATCCCGGGCACGGAACATGGTTTCGCTCTCCTTGTCGCGAACCTCGATCCATTTGTCGATATCCCGCTGAGAAGCGATCCTGTAGACCTTCTTGGTATTTTCGGGCCGGTCTTTAAAGCCCTTTTTCTTCATTTGGAGGCGTACAAGCTCCCCGGTTACCGACACCACACCAATATCGTGTCCTGGTGAGGCCTCCACTGCTACCGTATCTCCGGTGCGTAGAGAAAGGCCGTTGGTGTGGAAGAATTCCTTTCGCCCATTCTTGAATCGGACCTCCACCCATTCGAAAGCGGTCTGTCCGGAGGGCAATTCCATATTATCGAGCCAGTCGAAAACCGTAAGCTTGTTACAACCGTTCAGGTCACATGAACCATTGTTCCGGCAACCTTTCGGGATCCCACCTCCATTTGAGCAACTGCTACATCCCATTTTTCATGTATTTCAAAAAACTTGCAAAACTGCTTTTTTGAGCAGGTCATGGCGGGACCATGTTATGAGCAAAAATAGAAATTACAGGCAGACGGAGTTGGGTGATATCATTTTTCCCCGCATTGTCCGTTATTTGTACCCAACCCAACCAATTTTGGCGTCTCTGATGAAGCTCTTCCATCGATCGGTTTTTATTCTTTTTCTTCTTTTTTCTTTCCAGGGAACCTATGCTCAGGAACTCGTAGGGGGAAGATGGCGAGATTACCTTTCCCTGAGTGACTCAAGAGATGTGGTGTTCACTGGGAGCAAAGTCTGGGTGGCTGCGTCCCGAGGACTGTATCAATTCGATCCTGAGGACGAAAGTCTCACCAAGAAGACCAAGCTCAATGGGTTATCCGACATCAATGTCACCGCTCTTGCACATGATCCTTCGACAGGGTACCTACTTGTGGGGTATGAGAATGGAAATATTGATATCATCGATGGATCGGATGTCCTGAACCTGACCGATATCAAACGATCACCACAATATTCGGGAAAGAAGAATGTGAACCAGATCATTGTCCATGATGGACGAGCTCACTTTTGCACGGATTTCGGGGTTGTTGTGGTCGACCTTCAACGACTTTTGGTCCTCGAAACCTGGATCATCGGTCCTGGTGGCTCCCAACTGGAGGTGCTTGACCTGGAGTTCCATGACAGTCGAGATACAGTTTACGCCGCCACTCCTTCCGGTCTTTTTCGTGCTTCGATGGGAACATCCCTGGCTTTCTTTGGCAATTGGGCCCTTGAGGACAAACTTCCATCAACACTGACCACACAAGTTGAATTGTTCAACGACCGGATATTCATCTCCAGATACAGCTTGTCCAGCAATGACGATACGATCTATCAATATTCCTCAGGAAGCTGGAATGTGCAGCCGGTAAGTGGATTGGGTAGGGTTTTCGACTTGACCCGTTCAGGAGGGAAGTTGTTGGTGGCCAAGAATTTCAATGTGCTACGCATCGGTGCCGGATTTACGGAGGATCTGAACATTTCCCAAGCTCTATTTGCACCGGGCGAATATTCCCCGGGCGCCGTGACCTTTGATCCGGGGCGTGGATGGATCTTCATTGCGGACCAGGGCTATGGCCTCTACAGGGTGAGGGATGATATTCTGGGTGTTCGGAATTATACCCCGGATGGTCCATTCTCCAATCGCTCCTTTAAATTGACCAATACGGTAGGTGGACTTTGGATCGCTGCTGGCTCAGTCACCGATGGGATCTGGGGCTCTGAATTCATTGCGGATGGGGCCATGAATCTCCGAGGGCAGGACTGGACCCATATTGGCTCTGAGGATATCAATAACGCCAGAGATATCCTGGATGTCCTTCCCGATCCCACGGATCCGGATCGGGTGTTCATGGCATCGTGGACCAAGGGTTTGGTTGAGGTCAAGGATGGGGCTCTGGTAAGCACCTATGGACCCAATGAGACCAATGGGGCAATACAGGGCGTTTCCGGAAGTGCCAATGATGTCCGTCTCGGGGGACTCGCATTTGATGGAAATGGTACTCTTTGGATGACCAATAGCCTTGTTCCCAACAATCTTGTCAGCCTTAGCCGAAATGGAAGCTGGACCAATTATGGATTGGGATCCGCAGGTGGAACTAGTTTGGCGGTTAAGCGTATCAAGGTCACCAGTCTGGGACAAAAATGGATGCAAACTCGGAACGCTGGCATCGTGGTCTTTGACCAGTCCGCGGTGGGAAGTCCGGTGGCAACCCTGAAGAAAGGCGTCGGTAGTGGAAACCTGCCCACGGATGCTGTCAATGATTTTGACGAGGATATCGACGGCGAGGTTTGGATCGGGACGGACGAGGGACTGGTGGTTCTCTATAACCCTGCGAATCTTTTCAGGTTTGGCGCGACAAAGGATGCTCAACCTATTCTCTTTGAAGAGGAAGGCGTTGTTCAAAAGCTTTTGGGTGATCAGCCGGTAACGGCGATCGAAGTGGACGGAGCCAATAAGAAATGGATCGGAACGCGATCCTCAGGCGTCTTTTATTTGAGTGGCGATGGGCTTGAGACCATTCACCACTTCACCTCCGAGACCAGTCCGCTGATCAGCAATACCATTCTCGATATTGAGATCGATGACATTACCGGTGAAGTCTTCTTTGCCACTCCGCTTGGGGTGGTTTCCTTCAAGGGCGCTGCCACGATCGGCTATGATGACTACACGGATGTCTTTGCATATCCCAATCCGGTTGAACCGGGTTACGAGGGACCGATCGCCATTAAGGGTTTGGTCACCAATGCAAGGGTGAAGATCACCGATGTGGAGGGAAATCTTGTTTTTGAAACCATTGCCGAAGGGGGGCAGGCTTTTTGGTACGGAACCAATCTAAATGGGGTGCGAGTGGCGTCAGGGGTCTATCTGGCGTACATTACCAATGATGATGGAAGTCTGACCCACGTGACCAAGATCGTGGTGGTTCGGTAAATCACCGCATGACCTTCGGGACCTTGAAATAATCTGAATCCGCATCCGGCGCATTCTTCAATGCCTCTTCATGGGTGATGTCATGACGGGTCTCATCCTTTCTCAAAACATTGACCTCCTCGGTCATATAGGTGAGAGGCTCGACATTTTCGATCTCCAGTTCGTTGATCTTATCCACGAACGAAAGCATCTTGTTCATGTCCACCTCCATCTGATGGAGGGCAGCGTCATTCAATTGGAGACGCGACAGGTGAGCCAGTTTTTCGATCTCTTCGCGGGTGATCTTCATGATTCTTTCTTAAGCCGATGCAATTCTGACCGGATCAATTGATAACACCTTTCCCGCAGTTCAGGAAGGTCCTGCAAAGTTAAATCTTTTGTCTCGATCGGAGGGTGTATTGTGGCACGAAGAGAGCCCGGGGCACCTCCTTCCCACATATCGGGAAATCGCCGACCATTATCAGGGTAGGTGATCGGCAAAATGGGGACTCCCTCCTCGATCGCCAATTTAAATGCACCGGCTTTGAATGGGGCCAGCTCAATGGATTTAGGCGGGATGCCCCCTTCGGGATAGATGCATACCCCGATCCCTTTCCGCAATTTTTCGGAAGCCATCTCCAAAACCCTTTTTTTACTTCGCAGTGAGGAACGGTCCACCAGGATATTGGTCCTTCGATAGAAATACCCAAAGAGCGGAATGCGCGCCAATTCTTTTTTCCCGATGAAGACAAATGGAGAAGGAACAAGAGCAAAGGTCATCATGATATCCAACTCAGAAGCATGGTTGGCAATGATGATATACGGTTGATCTGTCGATGGCTTGTACTTCCAGTTGATCCGAGGTAAACAACCCATGAAGAATAGGACCGCTTTCCCCCAGATCTTCGCCCATCGAAAGAAACGTCGATAGCCATTCTCGTTCATGCTTGTGATGAAGATGAACGGAAGGATGGTCAGGATCACCAGGAACTGGACGGCGAAGTACCAGACGTGATAGAGGGCTCCAAAAAGAATCGGTATCTTTTTCACGGGCGCAAAAGTAGCTTATTCCGCTCCGGATTAAACCCGGGCACGGAATTTGCGTCAAATGTATTGAATCAAGAAATCAAGATCATGAGAACAATGATGATGTCCCTTACAGTAGGCCTTTTCCTTTCTGCCGGATCTCTATTCGCACAGGAATATCAGGGCAGGGGTGAGGGAACCAAGCCGGACCCTCAGCAGGTGACTGAGCACATGTCACAAAAATTGAATCTCAATGAGGA
>JAJLJK010000063.1:0-22577 GCA_033844885.1 Bacteroidota bacterium
GTAAAGGAGAACACCACATATGTCAAACGACCTGTTTACGCGAATCAAAGAAAACTTTGGCCCACTTGGCCAGTATCGCAAGGAAACGGAAGGGTACTACATGTTCCCAAAATTGGAAGGGGAAATGTCCAACCGGATGGAATTTCACGGACGTGAGATGATCATCTGGAGCCTCAATAATTACCTTGGTTTGGGAAATCATCCCGAGGTGCGTGAGGCCGACACCAAAGCCGCTGAGGAATGGGGCCTCGCCTATCCAATGGGAGCCCGGATCATGTCTGGAAACTCCGTTTATCACGAGCAACTTGAAAATGATTTGGCTGAATTCGTACAGAAGGAAGCTGCTGTTTTGGTGAACTACGGTTACCAGGGAGTAATGTCTGCGATCGATGCCCTTTTGACCCGTAGGGACGTGGTGGTCTATGATGCGGATTGCCATGCATGTATCATCGATGGTCTGCGCATGCATATGGGTAAGCGCTTCGCCTTCGATCATAACGATATCAAGAGCTTTGAAACCAATATCGAGCGCGCCTCCAAACTGGCAGAACAAACCGGCGGTGGGATCCTCGTGATCACCGAAGGGGTATTCGGAATGCGTGGAGAGCAAGGAAAACTCAAGGAGATCTGCGAGTACAAGGATAAATACAACTTCCGCCTCCTCGTGGATGATGCCCACGGAATCGGAACGCTCGGTAAGACGGGAGCCGGTGCCGGTGAAGAACAGGGAGTTCAGGATCAGATCGATGTCTACTTCGGTACCTTTGCCAAAAGTTTCGCCAGCATTGGTGGATTCCTTGCCGGTGATAAGGAGATCATGGATTTCCTTCGCTATAACATGCGCTCCCAGATCTTTGCCAAAAGCATGCCGATGCCTTTGGTCCTCGGAAATCTCAAGCGCTTGCGCATGATCCGCCAGCATCCTGAATTCAAGGACAAACTGTGGGAGAATGTACGCATGCTTCAGGATGGTCTGAAACAGGCTGGCTTTGATATTGGAAAGACCAACACCTGTGTGACACCTGTCTTCCTGAAGGGAGACCTGAACGAAGCGACCAATCTGGTTCGTGATCTTCGTGAGAATTATGGGATCTTCTGTTCCATTGTGATCTACCCGGTGATCCCTCGAGGCATCATCCTTTTGCGTCTCATCCCTACAGCGGTTCACACTGCTCAGGATATCACTGAGACCCTTGAGGCCTTCCGTGCCATTCGAGATAAACTCGAGACAGGGGTTTATAAGGAAACGGTCACCCTCAAGGTATGATCCCTTCCATATGAAATCATTCAAAAGCCCCGTGACCGGGGCTTTTTCGTTTTACAACGTCAGGATACACTATTTTTGATCCATACCTCGTTCTGTTCACCTATGAAAAAGATCTTTCTCCTCCTCTTCAGCATGGCTGCCTTGGCCTCCTGCAAAAAAGATCCGGTCTCAACCCCATCTGAACCAGGGGTTCGCTACCGCGACCCTATTTTCTCGCAGGTGACCTTCGAAACAGTCGTCAATCCAGATCTTGCCGGGATGGATATCTATCAGCCAGCCGGAGATACAGCGTCTCAGCGACCAGTGGTCATCTTCGTCCACGGAGGAGCTTTTGTCTCAGGATTCAAAGGTCAACCTGCAGCTGTTGAGTTCTGCACGCAAATGGCCAAACGTGGCTACGTGGCAGTTTCCATCAGCTACTATCTAAAACCCTCCATGACCTTTGTCGACAGTGTGGAGATCCTCGAAACGGTCTTCAAGGCCCTCAGTGATACCAAGGAATCCATCCGATTTCTTCGACATACCATTGCCGATCAAGGAAATCCATACCGTATCGATGAGGATCGGATCTATGGTGCTGGAAATTCTGCCGGCGGGATATTGGTGGTACAGGCCGGGTATATGGACGAGGATGAAGTGACCACCTTCCCACTTGATTCGATCATGGCCGCCAATGGAGGGATCGAAGGAACCGGACTCTATCAGGAACACAGCAGTGAACTGGCAGGGGTGATCAACCTTTGTGGCGGAATAAAATCCACTACCTGGTTGGATGCAGACGAACCGCCGATCGTCAGTTTTCACGGAGAGATCGATAATGTGGTCCCCTATGATTGTGGCACCATTCTTAGTGGGCTCTCGGGCGGAACGAATGTCTTGAGGATCTGCGGAAGTGGTAGTTTACATCCTGTAGCCACCTCGGTGGGGATCCGATCCGAATTGTATAGTTACCCCACTCTTGGTCATTCTCCATGGGTGGATCAAAATGGTCAGCCGAATTCGCTGATGCAGGAGGTGATCCAAAAAGCCGCTGAATTCCTCTATTCCCTCTGATCAGACCCGTACCCCATTGAAGGGGTTGAACTCCTTGTGGCGGGTGCCAAGAGCAACCGCTCGGCGAACAGCTGCGGTGCCAAACCGTTTCTTCATGCGATCCATGGCCTGATAGAGTCGCATGTGTTCCTCACTGTCATCGAACAGGTCGATCTGGTAATTCCCATGGACGAGATGGCTGAACCGCACTCCAACCAGGCGAACCAACATGCGTCGCTCGTAAAGCTTGTCAAACAGCTCCTTGACCTTCGGAATGAGAATGTGATCGGCTGACGTGTAGGGAATGCGCAACTGACGAGTGAACGTCTCGAAATTCGAATACCTCAGCTTCACAGTGATACAGGCAGTGAGCTTTTGCTTGGACCTGAGTTTATGCGCGAGTTTCTCGGTCATGCTGATCAATGTGGAGCGTAGGAAGGCCGTGTCGATTGTATCCGTGTCAAAGGTCTCTTCGGTCGAAATGGATTTCTCCTCGGTATAGGGGATCACGGGAGTTTCATCCTCCCCATTGGCCTTTTTCCACATGGCCACACCATGCTTTCCGAACACTTTTTGGAGCAACTCGGGAGGCATCTGTTGAAGGGTACGGATGTGCTCCACCCCCAACCCCCGAAGGGTGCGATACGCCTTATCACCAATACCCGGGATCTTCTTGACCGAAAGCGGTGCGAGGAACGGTCGCTCTGCACCAAAGTCGATCTTTAATTGGCCGGCGGGTTTGGCCTCACCGGTTGCTACTTTGGATACCGTTTTGTTCGCGGATAGACCAAAGGAGATGGGGAGCCCGCTTTCGCGCGTGATGCGCTGGCGAAGTTCGGAGCTGAACTGGTAGGTTCCAAAGAAGCGATCCATCCCACTCAGGTCGAGATAGAATTCATCGATGGAGGTCTTCTCATACAATGGCACCGAATCAGCGATCACCTGGGTCACGAGTTGCGAATACCGACTGTATTGCTCCATGTCCCCACGAACGAGGATCGCATCCGGACAAAGCTGCCTCGCCAACTTCATCGGCATGGCAGAATGCACCCCGAAACGCCTCGCCTCATAACTACAAGAGGCTACTACGCCACGGTCACTGCTTCCGCCGATCAATACAGGTTTGCCAAGGAGCCCCGGATTCACCAAACGCTCGACGGACACAAAGAACGTGTCCAGATCCATATGTACGATCGCTCGATCCATTCTGTGAGTCCGCTATTGCGTGATCCGATAACTGTTGATCCTGTACCACCGGATGCGCGGATCAGAAGAGGTCAGGGGGTGAAACACATGACAGTACTGATCCGTGATCATTCCCCCCAATCTGGGCTTGACGACGGGGGAAGAGGATTTTGACTTCGATTTCATTTTTGACAGTTTTTTTATCATCTTTGTGTCAATAATCTAGTCAAAAAATTCGATTCCTGTATCAGGGACGATCTTTTTTTGATCGCTCATCCATCATCTAATGATCCGACATCGACTACCGCAGAACCTAAAGTTTCTCCGCAAGCGAAAGAACCTTTCACAGGAACAGCTGGCTCAGGAGCTGGAGCTCACACGCTCCACACTCAGCGCCTATGAGAATGGCACAGCCGAGCCCAACCTGATGACCCTACTGCGCATTGCAGATTACTTCCGTGTCAGCCTGGATCGTCTGGCACGTCAAAACCTATCGGGGCTTGGAGAAAAGCAGCTCAGCGAACTCGATCGGGGTCTGGATGTGGATATCATGGGACGCCACCTGCGCATCCTGACCACCTCGGTAAATACGTCAAATGAAGAGAACGTAGATGTGGTTCCGGCAAGAGCCCGTGCCGGGTATACAACGGGATACGCAGACCCTGAATTCATCGAGAAGCTTCCCAAAATGAGCCTGCCATTTCTCGACAAGAACCGAACTCATCGGGCCTTTCCCATTCAGGGAGACTCGATGCCTCCCGTCAGTGAGGGAAGCCTTGTGATCGGCGAATACCTTCAGGATTGGAGCAGCATCAAGGATGGAACACCTTGTATCGTTCTGACCCAGGATGATGGAGTGGTATTCAAAGTGGCATTCAACTGGATCAAGGACCGCGGAACACTCCAGTTATGCTCAACAAACCCGGCCTATGATCCATACGAGGTACGCGCGGATGAGATCCTTGAGATCTGGCGATTCGTCTACTATATCAGTCCAGACCTTCCTCTACCTCGCCTCAACGAAAAGGAGGTGACCAGAACTCTCCTAGCCCTCCAACGTGAGGTGGATGCGATCAAAAGGAGAAGTGAGAAGTGAGGAGAATTTAGAATGAAAAAGGAAGAATTAAGAGGAAGAGGGAAGGGAGAAATGGGGAATGAGAAATGGAAAGTAAATAATGGAGTTCCCTGAGCCTGTCGAAGGGCACCATTATTTGGCTTATTTCCAATCCCCGTCCTGATCCTTTGGAGCAGTTGAGGGCATTAGGAGAATGTTTTCCATTCTTATTCAACCGCCCTTCGACAGGCTCAGGGAACGGTTGTTTCTACTATGATCCTAACCAACTCCTTTCCCGAGACTTCGGGAATCAATTGTCAACTCCTACATGGAAGTGAAGAGTGTAGAATAAAGGGAAGGGAGAAATGGAGGAAAATCCTGAATCCTGAATCCTTGCCCCGACACTTCGGGGGTCAATCACCCATTGTCAAATTGGAACGTGAAGGGTGATTTAGAAAGAATGAAATGTCATTCCAACCCCACATTCTCCATTTTATATTCTTCATTCTTCATTCTTAATTGCCAATGGCCCATGGCCAACTTTGAACGCCACCCACGAAAAGACTTCCAACTATATTTTTCCGTACCTTTGCCGTCCCGTTTATGAACGTGGGGCGTCACTTTCACCACATAGAAAAGAAAGGAACTTCTTATGAGTGACCCCATTAAGCACGAGTGTGGAATCGCACTTGTTCGTCTTAGAAAACCCCTCCCTTATTACCAGGAAAAGTATGGTACGGCTCTCTACGGGCTAAACAAGATGTACCTGCTGATGGAGAAGCAGCACAACCGAGGCCAGGATGGCGCAGGTTTGGCGAACATCAAATTGGACATGACCCCCGGAAAACGGTATATCAGCCGTTACCGGAGCATCGATCCAAAACCCATTCAGGACATCTTTACCCGTGTGCAACAGCGGATCACCGAAGGTGTGGCCCATGACCCCTCGCTGATCAGAGACACCGAGTGGTTGAAGGAGAACCTGCCATTCACCGGAGAACTCTTTCTAGGCCATCTCCGATATGGCACATACGGAAAGAACTCCATCGAGGCCTGTCACCCCTTCCTTCGCCAGAATAACTGGATGACCCGAAATTTGATCGTGGCAGGGAACTTCAACATGACCAATGTGGATGAGCTGTTCGAACAACTCGTCGATCTCGGCCAGCATCCTAAGGAAAAAGCTGATACCGTAACCGTCATGGAAAAGATCGGGCACTTCCTGGATGAAGAGAACGATCATCTCTATGCCAAGTACAAGGAACAAGGGATCTCTAAGAAAGAGGCCACAGATCTGATCTCCAAGAATCTCGACATTGGCCGTATCCTCAGGAATGCTGCCAAGAAATGGGATGGTGGATATGCCATGGCTGGACTATTCGGTCATGGAGATGCCTTTGTCCTCAGAGATCCAAATGGGATCCGCCCGGCCTATTACTACATGGATGATGAAGTGGTGGTGGTCACCTCTGAGCGCCCGGTGATCCAGACCGGATTCAATGTGCCTATGGAGGAGATCAAAGAGATCGACCCCGGAAAGGCCCTCATCATCAAAAAGAATGGCGAGGTCATCTTTGAGCAGATCCGAGAAGAGGCCGAACGAAAGTCTTGCAGTTTTGAACGGATCTATTTCTCTCGTGGCAACGATTCTGAGATCTACAAGGAACGCCTCGACCTCGGAAGAAAATTGGTCCCCCAGGTTCTGGAAGCCATCGACCACGATGTAGAGAACACGGTCTTCTCATTTATTCCCAATACCGCGGAAGTTTCTTTCTATGGTTTGATGAAGGGGATGGAGGAGTATCTGGACGAATGGAAGAAGAAGTCCATCCTGGATCTGAAACATCCCGACCCTGAGGCCGTGGAGAAGATCCTGAAGGTTCGGCTTCGCGCAGACAAGATCGCATGGAAGGATGTTAAATTACGGACCTTCATCACCGAAGACAGCAGCCGTGATGACCTGGTCTCTCACGTATATGATGTGACCTACGGAATGGTCAAACCCACCGACAATTTGGTGGTCATTGATGATTCCATCGTTCGCGGAACGACCCTGAAACAGAGCATCCTCAAGATCCTCGATCGTTTGAATCCCAAAAAGATCATAGTCGTATCCTCTGCCCCACAGATCCGGTTCCCGGATTGCTACGGGATCGACATGGCCAGAATGTCGGAGTTCATCGCCTTCAAGGCTGCAGAAGAGCTTCTTAAGGAGAACAACATGAACTCCTTGATCGATGAAGTATATCGCAAGAGCAAAAGCCAGATCCTTTTCGAGGATTCGAAAGTGGTGAACTACGTGAAAGAGTTGTATGAGCCTTTCACGGTTGAACAGATCTCGGCAAAGATCGCCGACCTGCTTCGCCCACCCGATATCAAGGCAGATGTACAGCTGGTTTATCAGACCGTTGAGGATCTTCACCTGGCCTGCCCCAAGAACATGGGAGACTGGTACTTTACAGGAGATTATCCGACCCCCGGGGGCAATAGGGTGGTCAATAAGGCCTTTGTGAATTACATGGAGGGCCGAAACGAAAGAGCCTACTAAATATCCAATGCCTCGGACCCTTTGGCCGGGGCATTTTTATTTTCTGATCCCTGTCGTGTATTTTCGAACACGGCTGCTCGTAATCCAGGCAACGAATCGGTAACCGGAATGGCATATAGTTCCAGGGGCGGATCGGTCGGCCATTCATGAACGAATTTATCCTGGATAATGGGATACAGCATCGCTCGGGTCTTACAGATCATGAAATACTCGGAGCGACCGGCGAGCCTTTTATTGTCTAGTCGTAACCGCTGAACCCCCTCAATGATCTTGGCATCATAGACCAACCCCTCCTCCAGCAGTTTATGGGCGATCTCCAATAAAAGATGTTCGTTCTCGTGGAGGATGTGCAAGAGGATCATGTGGAGGGTTTTTGACTTCCATTAAGTTAAGAAATCGAGAAAAAATATTGGCCAGAATCCAACATTTATCAGTCTTTTGTAGTTAACGCCTAAAATGTCTCCTGATGAAGATCTACACCAAGACCGGTGATAAAGGCACCACTTCCCTGCTGGGAGGTACAAGGGTTCCGAAATACGATCCAAGGATCGAGGCTTATGGAACTGTGGACGAGTTGAACAGCTTTCTTGGCCTTTTGGCGGACAAGGTCTCGGATGCATCAATGAACGATGAACTCAGAGGGATACAAACCCTCCTTTTCACGATCGGCTCCAGGTTAGCTGCCGAGCCCGGAGAATCCAAGTTCCCATTGCCCGAGATCAAGGAAGAGGACATCTCTGCTTTGGAATTGGCGATGGACCGAATGGACGACCAGTTGACCCCCTTGCGGAATTTCATCCTTCCGGGAGGTCACCCAAGCGTGAGTCAGGCCCATATCTGCCGAACGGTGTGTCGTCGGGCGGAACGCCGAGTGGCCGAATTGACCTCAGAGAACGAAGGTTATTCGATATTGATGCGATACCTGAATAGGTTGAGTGATTATTTTTTTGTTCTTTCCCGATATCTGATGAAAATCAACCAGGTTTCGGAGATCCCATGGAAACCCCGACAATAAGAGGTCTTTCAGATTGATTCCGAGACATTTTGATAAATAGTTGAAAAAATTACATTTGCAAAAAAATTGGGTGTATGTACTGGACCTTAGAACTAGCCTCTTATTTGAGTGACGCCCCCTGGCCGGCGACCAAGGATGAGCTGATCGATTACGCCATCCGGACCGGAGCACCCCTTGAGGTGGTCGAAAACCTTCAGGCGATCGAAGATGATGAGAATGAGGTTTATGAATCCATTGAGGAGATCTGGCCTGACTATCCTTCCGAGGAGGACTTCCTCTGGAATGAGGACGAATATTGATTGAAACGAATTGATCTGAACCCCGGGGCCTTGCCTCGGGGTTTTTTCATTCTGATCTCACCAAGACTTACCGTTATTCAGTCACTCTGACCGCCAATTTCGGTAAGGGAAATCACCAAATGTGCAATTATGTCCGATTTGGTGCTATTGGCACGAGTTGTGCTCCTCTGAAATCGTTAATTTCGTGCCCCTTCACCTTTACAGAATACGATCGTCATGATAGGTAATATTCTTCAAAAACTCTTTGGAAATAAATCGGACCGCGACATCAAGGATATTCAGCCTTATGTAGATAGGATCAAGCAGGCTGAACCCTCGATTCAAGAACTGTCCGATCAGGAGCTGAGAGAGAGGACACATCAATTCCGCGATAAGATCCGCGAAGCGATATCCGAACAGGAGGTCACCATTACCGAACTTAAGGCCAGTATCGAGAACGAGGAGAACGTCGACCGAAAGGAAGACCTCTACAACCAGATGGATGCACTGGAAAAGGAATCCTACGAGATCACCGAAAAGGTATTGGAGGATATCCTTCCGGAGGCTTTTGCCCTGGTGCGTGAAACCGCACGTCGTCTCAAGGAGAATGGCCTTCTTAGAGTGAAAGCCACCGAGTGGGATCACGAATTGGCCAAGAACTCTCCACACATCAAGATCGAAGGCGAAGATGCCATATGGGAGAATCATTGGACCGCCGCTGGCGGAAGGATCACCTGGGACATGGTCCATTACGATGTTCAGCTCATTGGTGGTACGGTCCTTCACAAGGGGCGGATCGCCGAAATGGCCACAGGGGAAGGTAAGACCCTAGTAGCGACCCTTCCGGTCTACCTCAATGCCCTGCCCGGAAAGGGAGTGCATGTGGTGACCGTGAATGATTATCTGGCACGAAGGGACGCTGAGTGGATGGCCCCTATGTTCCAGTTCCACGGTCTAACCGTAGATTGCATCGACAAGCACCAACCGAATAGCCCACAGCGTCGGGCTGCCTATAACGCAGATATCACCTACGGAACGAACAACGAGTTCGGTTTCGACTACCTCCGTGACAATATGGCACGGAATCCCGAGGACCTGGTCCAGCGGGGACACAACTACGCCATTGTCGATGAGGTGGACTCTGTACTTATCGACGAGGCGCGAACCCCCCTTATCATTTCCGGACCTACTCCCAAGGGAGATCGCCATGAGTTCAATGAGCTCAAACCCTACGTGATGAAACTGGTCAATGCTCAAAAGGCAGTAGTGACCGAAGAGCTTCAGAATGCCAAGAAATTGTTGGCCGAGGGGAATTCGAAAGAAGGCGGTTTTGCTCTTCTCCGCGCCCACCGAGGTCTTCCGAAGAACAAGGCGCTCATCAAGTTCCTCAGTGAAGAAGGAAACAAATCCATCCTTCAAAAAACGGAGAACTTCTACATGCAGGAGCAGGGCAAGAACATGTTCAAGGTGGACGAGGCCCTGTACTTTACCATTGATGAGAAACACAATCAGATCGACCTCACTGAGCGTGGGATCGAATTGATCTCGTCTGATACCGACCCCAAGTTCTTCGTAATGCCCGATATCGGTTCGGAGATCGCCGAACTCGAAAAGGCAGAACTCCCCGAAAAGGAAAAAGCGGATAAGAAGGATACGCTCATGCGTGACTTCTCCGTCAAGAGTGAACGCGTCCATACTATGAACCAGCTCCTTAAAGCCTATGCGCTCTTCGAAAAGGACGTGGAGTATGTAGTGATGGATAACAAGGTCAAGATCGTTGACGAACAGACCGGTCGTATCATGGAAGGTCGTCGTTATTCGGATGGCTTGCACCAGGCGATCGAGGCCAAAGAAAATGTGACCATTGAAGCGGCCACCCAAACTTATGCCACTGTCACCCTGCAGAATTACTTCAGGATGTACAATAAACTGGCTGGTATGACGGGTACTGCTGAGACCGAAGCAGGTGAGTTCTGGGAAATCTACGAGCTAGATGTCACCGTCATCCCCACCAACCGCCCGATCGTTAGAGATGATCAGGAAGATCTGGTCTACAAGACCAAGCGTGAGAAATACAACGCGGTGATCGACGAAGTGGTCAAGCTTCGCGATGCTGGCCGGCCTATTCTGGTCGGTACCACTTCTGTTGAGATCTCCGAACTATTGAGCCGCATGCTCAAACTCCGGAAGGTTCCACATCAGGTTCTGAATGCCAAACGTCACCAGATGGAGGCCGAGGTAGTTGCCGAGGCAGGTCGTCCTGGAACCGTGACCATCGCAACGAATATGGCCGGTCGTGGTACGGACATCAAACTGACCCCTGAAGCCAAGGATGCAGGTGGTCTGGCGATCATTGGTACCGAGCGACATGATTCACGACGTGTGGACAGGCAGCTTCGAGGACGTTCGGGACGTCAGGGAGATCCAGGTAGTTCACAATTCTTTGTCTCTTTGGAGGACAACCTCATGCGCCTCTTCGGATCCGAACGGATCGCCAGTTTGATGGACCGAATGGGTCTCAAAGAGGGTGAGGTCATTCAGCATAGCATGGTCTCCAAATCCATTGAAAGAGCTCAGAAAAAGGTTGAGGAGAACAACTTTGGGATCCGAAAGCGGTTGCTCGAATACGACGACGTGATGAACAATCAACGTGAGGTCGTGTACAAGCGTCGTTATCATGCCCTTTTCGGAGAAAGACTCAGTCTGGACATCGCCAATATGGTCTACGATACGGCTGAATCGATCGTGGCCTCATTCCTGCCCTCCAGAGATCACGAGGGATTCAAATTGGAGGTGTATCGCATCTTCGGATTTGAATCAGCGATCAACGAAGAAGAGTTCGTCAAGTACAAGACCGAAGATCTTACTCAAGCCCTCTATGAAAGGGCTATGAAACACTATTCAGAAAAGAATGGAAGGATCGCGGAAACTGCCTTTCCCGTGATCAAGCAGGTCTATGAAAATCAGGCCCAGCAATTCCAGAACATCGTTGTTCCCTTTACCGACGGGATCAAGGCCATGCAAGTGGTAACAAACCTCCACAAGGCCTATGAGTCGAAAGGAAAGACCCTGGTCAGGGATTTTGAGAAGAATATCACTCTGGCCATGATCGATGAAAGCTGGAAAGAGCACCTTCGAGACATGGACGAACTGAGACAGAGCGTTCAGGGAGCTGTTTATGAGCAAAAGGATCCTCTTTTGATCTACAAGTTCGAATCCTTCGAACTGTTCAAGCAAATGTTGGATAAGACCAATCGGGAGATCGTCAGCTTCCTCTTCAAGGGGAATCTACCTCATCCCGATCCCAGTCAAATGCAACGGGCCCCGGTACAGCAAAGGAATACCGATTTGGATCGCCTGCAGACCAGCAAACCGGAACTCTCCGGTACCGCTGGCGGCGGCCAGGAACCCCAGACAGCTACCCAGGCCCCTCCAAGGCCCTCACAACCAGTGGTTCGAACGGAAAAGAAACACGGACGAAATGATGTCGTGACCATTCAGAATATGGCGACCGGCGAGCGAAAGAGCCTTAAATACAAGCAGGCTCAACCGATGATCGCCAGTAAGCAATGGACCCTGATGGACGAATAGGATCTCAGGTGATATAAAAGACCGACCGGACCCCAACAGGTCCGGTTTTTTTATTCCCAGAAATATCTTTTGTAGGTATTCTCTTTCGGTTTTCCCTTATTATAACTCGATTTCAGTCAGTTAATTGATATATTTAAGGATAACCTATACCAACACAACCATGCGTACCCTTACGATCGCGGTCCTTTTCGGACTGCTGGCACCCTTTGTTTTAATGGCTCAGGAAGAGGATAAGACCTATTGGATGGTCGAACTTCAATATCTGATGGCCAAGGATGGGCAGGAAGCCAAATTGGTGGAAGCCATCAAAACCCACAATCAAAAATATCACACAGAGAGTCCTTACAAGGCCGATCTGGACATGATCATGACCGGAAAACATTCCGGATGGTTCGTCTGGAGTATGGGCGGATTCATGTTCAAACACCTCGACGACAGGCCCGGAAAAGGAGCTCATGACGACGATTGGGATAAGAATGTGGGTAAGTATGTGCAGAAGTACGGCCCCACCGAATATTGGAGAAATGTCAAAGAAATGAGTTTCCGTCCCGAGGGATGGGATGGAACAATGGCCGAGATCTGGTGGATCGACCTTCAACAAGGCGACTGGTATCGATTCAAGGCCATGATGGAAAAAGTGGCAGAAATTCACAAGGAAAAGAACCTTCCTATTTCGGTTTACTACAATGTCTTTGGCGATGGCAATCGCGATGTGGCCATTGTCTTCCCCTTCTCAAAATGGGCCGACCTCGACAGAGACTTCAATATGATGGAGGCATTTGACGAGAAGTATGGAGAGGGATCCTGGATGAACATGATGGAAGAATGGAAGGATATGGTCGTCGATCGCACCGAAGAAGTTTGGAAGGAACAATAGACAGACCCTTCTGCTTATCACAAGCCCCTTTCGAGGGGCTTTTTTTATGGTTTCTGAAACCGTATCTTTTTGAGGTTGTTTGACCTATCGGAATTCCAACCGTCAAAAACGTTCTCCATGAAAAGATTACTACTCATTCTCACCCTTATTGGCCCGTCGATATTCGCTCAGAATACGGGAGTCTTCGAGGATCCTATCCTCGACCAGGTCATTAAAGGACAATACGATCCTTCCACCTATGCAGATCCAAATCCGATCACAGTACCCTCGGTCATTCTTCAGGGAATCGGATCGCGGATCGAACCGGATTCATTGTTCAGTTACCTGGAGGACCTCGATGATTTTGAAACGCGAAACACGGCGTCCGATACGCTTTCTGCGGTTCGCGGCATTGGAGCAGCGCGCAAATACATCCTTTCGAAATTCGAGGATTTCTCAGGTCGTGAGAACAACCGACTATTGACCGGATTCTTTCGGTTCGATCTGAATATCTGTGGCATGGGTCGACACAAGAATGTGGTGGCGATCCTTCCGGGGACAGATACCGCCAACCATCAGGTTGTGATCATTGAAGGCCACTATGACAGTCGATGTGAGACCTCTTGTGACACATCATGTGTAGCTCATGGCATGGAGGACAATGGGTCCGGCACTGCTTTGGTCATGGAATTGGCCAGGGTAATGAGCCATTACACCTATCCCTACACGATCGTCTTCATGGCCACCACCGCAGAAGAACAAGGACTCTATGGAGCCTATGCATTTTCCGGATACTGCCAAACAAACAACATTCCCGTAAAGGCGGTACTCAACAATGATGTGATCGGGGGGATCATTTGCGGCAAAACAAGTTCTCCTCCATCCTGCCCCGGAGAAGATGATATCGACAGCACTCAGGTTCGATTGTTCTCAAGGGGTGGATTCAACAGCCCGAACAAGGCGCTTTGCAGGTTCATCAAACTCGAATACCTGGAAGAGCTCCTTCCCTATTCCAATGTTCCGATGACCTTAAGCCTTATGACCGGTGAGGATCGCATCGGCAGGGGTGGCGATCACATCCCATTTCGGGTTCGGGGATATCCGGCCATGCGCTTTACTTCGGCCAATGAGCATGGAGATGCAGGGATCGGCCCCAACTATACCGATCGTCAACATACCACGGATGACGTGCTTGGAGTGGATACAGATAATGACAATGTGATCGATAGCTTTTACGTCGACCGAAATTACCTGGCTAGGAATTGCGCCATCAATGGTGTAGCAGCCGGGGTATTGGCCCTGGGGCCGGACCAGCCAACCTTTTCTGTTGCACCTGATTGGAATGGAATAAAAGTGACGGTTACCGATCCCATGAATTACGGAACCTATCGACTGGGCATCCGAACCACCGACCTGGACTTTGATACGATCATCACCTTTTCAGGATCGACCGCAGTATTGGATCCAGGCGTTGGAGGTGAGGTTTTCTTTAGCTTGTGCGCGGTGGATCAAAATGGCCTGGAAAGCTTATTCGATGAAGAACTCGCCCTCTACAATCTGGGTTTGGAGGATCAGGGAAGCATGGTCCCGACCCGAGTGGAGCTGCTTCAAAACTATCCTAATCCATTCGATGATGCCACCATCATCAGTTTCACCTCTCCTAATGCCCGACCAGGAGATATCGCCGAGATCAGGATCACTGACCTTAACGGAAAACTGATCAAGACCCTTCCCGTCCCCATTGAACGTGGAATGAACGAAGTGGTTTACCAGCATGGATATGGGGTCCAGGGGACCTTCCTCTATAGCCTGTATATCCAGGATGAGCTCATCAGTACCAAACGAATGGTTTTTGCCTACTAATGGCCAGCTCTGGTTGGAAAAAGGTGGGGATCACCTTTGTGGTGTTAGCCGTCCTAGGAGGGATGGTTTATTTTGGATTCAACTTTTGGCTGGATCGGTCGCTTAAACAAGCCTTGAATTCTGGAGAGGATCGGGCCTTCCGGCTCGACTTCAGGTCTGTTTGGTTAGACCCGGACCTTTCTGGGATCCTGTTGCGAGATGTCGAGATCATTCCATTATCTAACGAGGATCAACCCGGTCTTAAAGGGCGGATCTCAACCTTAAATATAGAAGGGATCGAATGGCGCTACCTGCTCTTTGACAAGACCCTAAAGATCCAGGGACTGACCTTCGAGGAACCTTCTTTCTCGGCGGATCGACCTCAGCCCACCTCTCAAAGCTCCGATTCCAGCGACCATCAACAACAGATCAGTGGATTGTTTGGCGATATCCTGGCCCGGATCCATCTCTCTGAATTTGCCGTGATCCGTGGAGAACTCATCCTTACGAAAAGTGGTGAGCCCTTCATTGAGATCGAGGAGATCGATCTCTCGGCATGGGGATTGGAAACCGATTCGGTACTCATGCAGAAATTCTTTCCTTTTCGATTAGACAGCTTGAGAATGGACCTTCGGGGATTCACTTCCTTTCCGGATTCCATAAACAAGGCCACCCTGGGAAATTTTCACTATTTCGCCAGAAGGAATGACGGAATGTTGACCATAACGGATCTACAATTTGCTCCTGTAGTCGATGTCCGCGAAGTGGTTCGTCGTCGAAAGACAGAAAAAGGGGTTCTTTCACTGAAATTAGATACCCTTCAATTTCTTGACCTAAGCCCTGAATCCCGGGTAACCGGTAAATTCGACATTCGCTCTCAAAAGGCCAGGATCCGAGGTCTTCAACTGGCGATATACAAGGATAAGAACTACCCATGGACCAATCAGGAGCCCAAACCTTCCTTTGCGGACCTGATCCGAAAGATCCCCTTCCCCTTTTCTTTGGATACCCTCCTTTTGGAGGCCTCCGAAATTGAACTGAGCATTCGTGGAAATAAGGGCTCCCGAAAAGAAGGGGTGGTTCGATTCGCTTCCATCGAAGGTTCCATTCTCAACTTGAGCAACCGTAAGGAGGACCATGGAGAGGGATCGATGGCCCGGGTGAATATCGATCTGAAGATCAACAACGAGATTCCGACCAAAGCCACTTTGGATATTCATTATGACCATGAAGAACATGTGTTCACCGCCCGAACCGGAGCCTTTTCTTTTTCCGCACTGAATCAAACGATCATTCCTCTGGCGGGGATCCGGATCGAATCCGGTAGGGTCACAAGTTTGGAGATCCATTCGCATGCAAGGAGGAATAAGGCCTGGAATCGAATGGATATCACCTATGAAGGATTCAAGGTCAAGATCCTGGATCAAAGGGAGCGGGATCCCAAATGGTTGATGAGTGTGGCAGCGAATACCCTGATCCATTCGGATCGCTCAAAATCTGTGGAGGCCACCCAATACACCAGTGATAGGGACGTACTAAGACCCCCCTTTCAATTCCTCTGGCTCCCGGTGAGAGATGGGTTCTTGGAGACCATGCCCACCAATATGGGAAAGAAGATCATTCATCAACGATTAGGAACATAAACCCATTCTCATGGCAAAGATCGCAGTGTTGGGCGGAGGTCGTGTCGGTTCCGCAATTGCCAATGACCTCAGCGCGAACCACGAGGTCACACTGATGGATTTCGATCGGATCACTCTGGATCGTCTATCATCCAAAAATCCCAAACTGGAGGTCTGTGAAACGGATTTAGCGAATGAGATCCGATTGAAGGGGTTGCTCGAACCCTTCGACCTTGTGGTGGGGGCCGTTCCCGGCTTCATGGGTTATCGAACATTGAAGACCGTGATCGCAGCCAAAAAGAATGTGGTGGACATCTCATTCTTTCCGGAGGATCCCTTTCAACTGCAGGAAATCGCGAAGGAGAATGGAGTGATCGCCATTGTTGATGCGGGGGTTGCACCCGGATTGGACAACCTCATCCTTGGTTTTTGGGATTCACGAATACATGTCCAGCGCTTTGAGTGTCTCGTGGGTGGATTACCCGTGGAGCGGAAACTTCCCTTTCAATATAAAGCCCCCTTTTCTCCCATCGATGTGATCGAAGAATATACCCGGCCTGCGCGATATATGGAAGGTGGGCAATTGATCACTCGAGAACCCCTCACGGACATTGAATGGGTCGATCTACCCGGGGTCGGAACCCTGGAGGCCTTTAACTCCGATGGGTTACGGACCCTTTTGGACACCTGTCCACATATTCCAAATATGAAGGAGAAGACCCTGAGGTATCCCGGTCATGCAGAACTGATCCTGAATTTAAAGAGAGCCGGATTCTTTGATACCCATTCCATTTCGGTCAATGGACAAAAGGTCATCCCAATGGAAGTATCCAACCAGATCCTGTTCGATCAGTGGTTGTTGGAAGAAGGAGAGGAAGAATTCACTGTCATGCGGGTGGATATTGATGGAGAGGATGATCATGAACACCATTTCATCCGCTACGATATCCTTGATCGCATGGACAACAAAGGGGTAAGTTCGATGGCCAGGACCACGGGTTACACCGCCACTGCCATGGTTCGATTGGTACTAGAGGGGAAATTCGTGGAAAATGGCATACATCCACTCGAAGATGTGGGACGTTCACCAGGCTGTTACGAAACCACTCTTCTTCACCTTCGTGAGAGGGGGATTGAGGTCCATGGCCATGCCCAGGAACCGGAAAATTGGTGACTCAAGGGTTGCAATAATCGCAATTCATTGGATCTTCAAATTGCGTTTTTTCATAAAAAACGTCTTTCTGATGCCCACATTTGGGGCATTGAAGGGTCTCACCCTTCGGAGAACGGGTAGGAAGTCCACATTGGGAACAAGGTAACCCGGGGATCCGCTTTTCCATCCCAAATCCTGGCGAAGCGCAGTTCGGGCAGGTGTGATTCAATCTTTCGATCAGTCCGATCGTGGCCTTTTCTATGACCTTCATTCGGGTGGGATTAAGATGGGCCCGCATATCGGTCTCCACGGAAACTGGTCGATGTCCTTGATGAAGATCTTCGAAGGTCTTCATCAAAAGAGATGGATCCTGAATGGCCTTGTGGATGATCTGTACGTTATCCACATCTCTGAGGATCAATGCGTGGTCCGGGAATCCGGCACGTTGGGCTAGCTCAAGAAGATCAGTGGAAGAGTGTACCTCCTCGCGAAGGAAGTTGGTATCAGAGGTCCGTTCGACGTGAAAAACCTCCAGGTGATTCTTACGGTCGAGGAGAAAGACGATCTCCTCGTGTAGGGGAATGATCCCAAATTGTGGGTGGGGGCCGAAGGAGCCTTCGGTGGCGATGGCAAGATCGGCCCCGGATAGATCCAGGGCCATCTCACACTTCAACCTTACGGTTGTAAGGGGGTCATATGAACGCTCCACCTCGCCGGTGAAGGTTCCGAGCAGATCAGTATCGAGTTCTTTCTGGATCCGGGACCTTGCGCCTAACCGCTCGTCCACCAGGGGTCGAATTACCTGTTCCTTTCCATGTTTGGTGGCCAAGACAAGGTCCCGTCCAGAAAACCAATCGATCCAAAACCGCTTGGTTGGGTTCACCACATCCATTCAGCGCGAAGCCGAATGCCTTTCTCCTTGTTTGCGGATTCACGGCGTACATCCTCCAGCATATCCTGAAGCTGGGTGATCCGACGTTCACGCATAGCAATATCCTCCTCGCTGTCATTGGCGCCGATCCTGGACTCATGGTAACGGATCTTGGCCTGAATGATCTCCCTGAGAAGAGGATGAAACTCTTCGGGACTGACGAGCGTTTCGATCAATTGTCTGTTCATGATGGATGGATTTTGATTCATTATTGGCCTTGTCCGAGTGAGAAGGCGGGAGTACCGTCAAACGTGTAGAGATTCTCGGTCTTGATCGCATCGATGTGATTCTCCAAGGCTCGGCCCAGAAGTCCCACGATCTCTGCCTTGTCCATGGTAGAACCGTCCTTTGGTTGGAATCGACAGCGCCAGTGGTCCGTACAGAATGTCTCCTTGAAACCGTCAGGCCATACTTTGATCCCGCGATTGGTGATCATCACCAGATCGACGGTTTCATTGCAGATCCCCTTGAGTTGCTGAGCCAGCTCCTCGGGCTCCTCACCACTCCAATGAACGAACATGTCCACTCCTTTGAGTTCTTTTGCGGCTGGAGCCTTGCGCTTGTATTTGGGAAGATTGAAGGAGGCTCCCTCTCCGTAAGAAACTGCCTCGAGCTTGTTGGGTACCTGTCCCAGACGTTCGATGACCGCCTCAGCGAATTCGCGCGTTCCCACAAGCTGTGTGCTGGTTCCCTCCTCGTAGATATCGTAGGGATGGATCCCATCCTCGATGGTCTTCAGCCAGGCGTTCTGGATCTTCTCTGCCACATCTGATTGACCGATATGGTTGAGCATCATGATCGCCCCTTGCAGCAGACCTGAAGGATTGGCCTTATTCTGTCCAGCACGTCGTGGAGCAGAACCGTGAATGGCTTCGAACATCGCACACTCTTCACCGATATTTCCGGAACCTGCCATTCCGACCGAACCGGCGATCTGGGCTGCGATATCACTTAAGACATCTCCGTAGAGATTCGGCACGACAACCACGTCGAAGAGTTCCGGAGAATCGGCCATCTTTGCTGCACCGATATCCACGATCCAGTGCTCGTTCTCGATCTCTGGATACTCCGCTGCGATCTCATCAAAGACCTTGTGGAACAGCCCGTCCGTCTGCTTCATGATGTTGTCCTTGGTAAAGCAGGTGACCTTCTTCCGCCCATAGTTCTTTGCGTACTCGAAGGCATAGCGAATGATCTTCTCACATCCGGGGCGAGAGATCAGTTTGAGACATTGTACGACCTCATCGGTCTGTTGGTGCTCGATCCCAGCGTACAGATCCTCCTCGTTCTCCCGGATGATCACCAGATCCATTTCGGGGTGGAGGGTCTTCACATAAGGATGGAGGCTCATGCAGGGGCGGACATTTGAGTAAAGTCCAAGCATTTTTCGGGTGGTCACATTAAGACTCTTGTACCCACCTCCCTGAGGGGTCGTGATGGGAGCCTTGAGGAACACCTTGTTCCGTCGGATGGTATCCCACGCATCGCGCGAAATTCCGGAGGTGTTCCCGGACAGATAGACCTTCTCGCCGATCTCGATCTCCTCAATGTTGATCCGAGCTCCGGCTGCTTTCAAAATGGACAGGGTGGCGTCCATGATCTCTGGACCGATCCCGTCTCCTTTTGCAACTGTGATGTTAGTCATGATGATAATGGTTTTCTGTGGGGACAAAATTGGAATGCTTTTTTCATAAATTTTTATTTATACTTTTAATGCTAAGCATAAGGTTTGTTTATGAATTACACATTGCATCAGTTACAGATCTTTTTGACGGTCACCCGGACTGGGAGCATCACCAAGGCCGCCGAGGAGCTCCACCTGACCCAACCAGCGGTATCCATACAGATGAGGAATCTTCAGGATCAATTTGACATTCCATTGACGGAGATCATCGGGCGTAGGCTTCACATCACGCCCTTCGGAAGAGAGATCGCCAGTACCGCTGAGAACCTCCTGAAAGAAGTGGAGAACATCGAGAACAAGGCTCTTGCCCACAAGGGACTACTGGCTGGGAAATTGGTCATCACCTCGGTATCCACCGGAAAATATGTGATGCCTTATTTTCTTTCAGGGTTCATGCGCGAACATCCGGGGATCGATCTGACCATGGATGTGACCAATAAGACCCGGGTGGTGGAGAGCCTCGAGAAGAACGAGGTGGACTTTGCCTTGGTCTCCATCCTTCCCGAAACTTTCGAGGTCGAATCGGAAGAGCTCCTGGAGAACACCCTTTATTTGGTGGCAGGGAAAGCGTACGGGCCCACCGAGCATATCCGATCCCCAAAGGATCTGAGTGAGCTTCCGCTGATCCTACGGGAAAGTGGATCGGGGACGAGATCGGTGATGGAACGATTCATGAAGAAACACGGTATCGAGGTTCGAAAAAGACTGGAACTAAGCTCTAATGAGGCAGTGAAACAGGCCTTGATCGCCGGACTAGGCTTGTCTGTTATGCCTCTGATAGGGATCCGGAACGAGATCCTGAACGGCGACCTGCGCATCTTACCAATGGAAGGTCTCCCCCTGACCACAAATTGGAACCTGATCTGGTTGAAAGGCAAATCCTTTGGGCCCGTTTCAAGCGCATACCTGGATTACCTGCGAAAGGAAAAGATGAGGATCATTCGGGACCGATTCACCTGGTATGAGACCTTCGAGATCCAACATCCATAAATCATTACCTTTTCCAAATGCGAGCCTTGGTCTTCCTGTCCTTCCTCTTCCTTTCCCTTTCGGGGATGGGCCAATCCTATCGAACGGTGACCGGAAAGGTGATGGACGGGACAACCGGCGAGGGATTGCCCTATGCGGTCATTCTTGAATCTGGCACCGGCCGATCGACCATCACCAATGAGTCAGGCGAATTCCAGATGAACATCCTGCTGTCCACCGACACCCTTCGGATCTCCTATCTGGGGTATCGATCCAAGAAAGTTCCCATTGCGGATCCCACAGAGCCGCTTCGTATCGAACTGACCGAGGAAAAACAGGTTCTGAACGAGGTCATGGTGACGCCTCCCTCATCGGAGGTCCTGATCGATCTTCTCCGCCGGATCCAACGAAATCGATCTCAGGAAAGGGATTCAGCAAAGTGCTATTATGAACTGAAGACATGGGTCAACCAGGCGCAGGTCGAATTGGTCGAGGGGTTCTACAATGGACGGTTTCAAGGATATGATATTTTGGATCTCAACCTAAAGTCGGGTCGATTGGGATGGCGTCCCTTTGGAAACCAATTCTTTGCCTCTCTGGAAAGCTCAAGGGCATTGGCCATGTGGAAGATGACAGGGCCAAACGATTTCTTTCCTCGAAGCCCCTTGGAGTTGAACCGACGAAGTATACGTCAATACTTTGTCCTGTCTGCACAAGGGACGTACACCCGGCAAGATGGAGACAGCATTCTGGTTCTTCGATTTGCCCCCAAAGACACAACGGGCGTGGCTTTTGAAGGAGAATACACCATAAACGTCACCCGCGAGGAGGTGGAGAAGGCCAGATTATCTTCCTCTCATGCAAAGGAACACCCATTTCTTCCTCTTTTCGCCGATGATACCATTCGCCAGGTGGACCTGGAGATCAGTCGAACCTATCAAACTGGCGGCGACCGACCTCTCTTTTCCCATACGGAATTGATCTATACCATCCATTACATCAATCGTCAAGGATTCGCCTACTCGGCCAGGACTGAAGCGGTTCTTTTCAGTTTTGACCGATCCAAAACCTTCCTCTTACCCCAATTCCGATTTCTCTCCCGGGGTATGACCGATTATCAACGCATTCAGTTGACCCCCTTCAACCGTGAATTTTGGGAAAGGCAGGCATCCGTTCGATTCGTGGACCGACAAAGGAGCAATCAGCGTTTCCTTGCACATCCGGCTACACTGAGTTCAGAATTCATCTTTAAGGAAGCTCAGAATGGAAACGGCTTCTTCGAGTTCCCTTATCTCCATTGGACCGACTCCACCAGATTGGGGATCAAGGAAATAGAGAGTGTAACACCACGATCCAATGACCGTGCTTTGATCTCCCCCAGGTCCTATCATATCGGATGTGGGATCCTTATGGACGCCTCTCCCTCCATTTCGGGAGTTCCACCTCGTACCCACACCATCATCGACCCATACTCCACTTACCGGTCGGGTGCGGTTGACAGTCTCTTTCTATGTGCGGTCAATATCTACATCGACCTGGTCGAGATCGAA
>JAJLJK010000064.1:0-5415 GCA_033844885.1 Bacteroidota bacterium
ATAGTCATTGACGATGGTACCGATCTCGGTAGGAAATAACTTGTTTCGTTCTGCGCCAACCGTTTCTGAAAGGGTGGAGTCGCTAAGAGAGGGGCCTTCAAGAACGAGCTCCCTATACTTTCGTTGTTCCCCATCGCGATCTCCCTTTTCAACATATTTCCTTTTGATGATAGTGCTGATCGTTGGGGCATAGGTGGAGGGTCGGCCAATACCGAGTTTTTCCAACTCCTTGACCAATGAAGCTTCGGTGAATCGGGCGGGTGGGCGACTGAACCTTTCGGTGGCCGTTACCTTTTGATAATTCATTTGTTCACCTTCCTGCATTCTTGGAAGGGCATTGCGATCCTCATCCGAATCGTCATCATCGGTCCCTTCAAGGTAGACCTTGAGGAATCCCTCGAAACGGATCACCTCGCCCTTGGCAACGAAGTTCGGAAGGGCCGGGTTCTTATCACTAATGAGATTGACCGTGGTTCGCTCGATCTGTGCATCGGCCATCTGACTGGCCAGGGATCTTTTCCAAATGAGATCGTAGAGTCGTTTTTGGTTTCGATCACCTCCTGCTTCCCGTACATCAAAGGAGGTAGGGCGGATCGCTTCGTGTGCTTCCTGGGCACCTTTGGATTTGGTTGAAAAATTTCTAGGCTGGCTGTATTCTTCACCAAAATCCCTGACGATCTCACTCTTGGCAGCCTGGATAGCATCCTGGCTTAAGTTCACGCTGTCCGTACGCATATATGTGATATGCCCCGCTTCATAGAGCTTTTGGGCAAGGGTCATGGTCTGACTGACGGAGAAACCGAGTTTTCGGCTGGCTTCCTGTTGAAGGGTAGAGGTGGTAAAGGGAGCAGCGGGGCTTTTCTTCCCGGGTTTCTTTTCCAGTTTATCTACCGAGAACGAACTTTCGCTGACCTTATTCAAATAATCCCGAGCTTCTTCTTCGGTCTTGAATCGCTCCGCGAGTTCGGCTTTGAAATTCACCCCTTCGGAGGTGGTGAAGATCGCCACGATACGAAAAGCGGACTCAGGATCGAAGTTCTGGATATCCCTTTCTCTTTCCACGATCAACCTTACAGCAACGGATTGTACCCGTCCGGCCGAAAGTCCACGACGGACCTTCTTCCAAAGGACAGGTGAGAGTTCGTATCCCACCAATCGATCCAAAACCCTTCGAGCCTGTTGAGCATCCACCAGATTCTGATCGATCTTTCGGGGATTCTGAACTGCTCGTTCGATCGCCTTTCGGGTGATCTCATGAAATACGATCCGGTTTGTGGAAAGCGGATCGAGATCCAATGCCTCGGCCAGGTGCCAGGAGATGGCTTCTCCTTCGCGGTCCTCATCCGATGCGAGCCAAACCGTTTCGGAGGACTTTGCCATGTCGCGGAGTTTCTTGACCACGTCCTTCTTGTCCTTGGGGATCTCGTATTTGGGTTGAAATTGTTTCTCTATCTCCACTCCGATCGATCGTTCGGGGAGGTCACGTATGTGACCAAAGCTGGATACCACCTTGAAGTCCTTTCCAAGGATCTTTTCGATGGTCTTTGCCTTGGCCGGTGACTCTACGATCACCAGGTTCTTGATCTTTTCCATAGTAAATCCGGTTTGTCGCCGTGTTCGGGTGCAAAGTAAAACAATAACTCCTCGCAATTGTATTTGGTTCCCCGCCCTTCACACGCGCGATGGAAATGTACATTCATTTTCATTTTTCCAACCTTTAGCTGTCAAATTGTCACAGACTGTCGATATTCGTACTTTTGCCGCGAAAACCAGAAAAGTAGATATGCAAGCACATCCGCCCGGAAATAAAGTGATCGATGAGGAACGCCAGGGAGAGGCCCTGGTAATGGAGCAGGGATTGGACGGATCAAAGAAACTCTATATCGAGAGTTATGGATGCCAGATGAATTTCTCGGATAGCGAGATCGTGGCTTCCATCCTCACCGAGCAGGGGTATGAAACGACCAGGAATCTAGAGGAAGCTGATCTCGTTCTTCTCAATACCTGTTCGATCCGAGAAAAAGCAGAGCAGACCGTTCGCAATCGACTTACGCAGTTCCACAATGTCAAGAAGGACCGGCCGCAGATGAAGATCGGTGTCTTGGGATGTATGGCTGAACGTGTGAAAGTAAAGCTTTTGGATCAGGAGAAGCTGGTTGACCTGGTGGTAGGCCCTGATGCCTATCGCGACCTTCCCAATCTTCTCGAGGAGCTCGATGGAGGCCGAAAGGCGGTCAATGTCATCCTTTCCAAGGAAGAGACCTATGCCGATATCAATCCGGTTCGCCTGGGTGGAAACGGGGTCACCGCATTCATCTCCATCACTCGGGGTTGTGATAATATGTGCACCTTCTGTGTGGTCCCATTCACACGTGGACGTGAAAGAAGCCGAAATCCTCAGACCATTGTTCAGGAAGCGATCGAATTGTGGAACAAGGGATACAAAGAGGTGACCCTTCTCGGGCAGAATGTGGACTCCTATCTCTGGTATGGAGGAGGATTGAAAAAGGATTTTGAAAAGGCAAGTGATGTGGCCAAGGCAAGTGCGGTCCGTTTTGGCGGCCTACTCAACATGGTGGCCAAGGCCGTTCCCGAAATGAGGATCCGCTTTTCAACCAGCAATCCTCAGGACATGACCGACGAGGTTCTGCATGCCATTGCCGACAACCAGAACGTTTGCAATTACATCCACCTTCCCGTTCAATCCGGCAGCAGCCGGATCCTGAAACTCATGAATCGAGGTCATGATCGGGCAGAATATTTTGACCTTATCGATCGGATCCGCAGGATCATTCCGGATTGTGGGATCTCACATGATATTATCGCAGGTTTTCCCACTGAAACTGAAGAGGATCATCAGGAGACACTCAGCCTCATGGATCACGTCAGGTATAACTTTGGATATATGTTCTATTACAGTGAACGTCCAAATACCTATGCGGCGAGGAAGATGGAGGATGATGTGCCTCTCGAGGTGAAGAAGCGTCGATTGAATGAGATCATCCAAAAGCAAATGGAGCACTCATTGTTGCGGAATCAGGAGAGAGTCGGACGGATCGAAGAGGTCCTGGTCGAAGGAACCTCCAAGAAGAGTGAGCTTGAGTTGTTTGGAAGAACCCCACAGAATACAGTTGTTGTCTTTCCGAAAGAGAATTATCGTCCAGGTGATCTCGTTAGAGTGAAGATCAATGATTGTACAGGTGCCACCCTTCTGGGTGAAGCCATAGAAAAAATCCGATGAATCCAATGACCCAAACAAAACCGATCCTCCTCCTTTCTTTCCTCCTCCTTCTTTCTTCATTTGGCGTCCTGGCTCAGGAACAGGACGAAAATGGGAAATGGTGGGATAACAACCTGACCTTTGTGGTGACCAAGGATCAGCTCCTTGAGTTTGGTGAGCTTTCCATATGTGTGTTTGACACCAGCCGAGATATGTGTGTGCAGAACCTGATCACCCCCTTTGAGGTTCTCATATATAATAAGGAAGGAGATCAGATCTGGAGCAGTCTTTGGAGGGGCAATAATACAGACCTCAAGTTCAGCAAAGAGCTTCCCGATGCGCATTACATCATTATCCGCGCCAAGCGGGATTTTGTGATCAACAAGAGGACCGGAACCCGGATCCATCAAAAGGAACCCATGGAGATCAAATACACTGTTCGACGATGACCTTACAAGAGATCAAGAATCGATTTGGGATCATCGGGCAATCTCCCTTGCTAGACCGGGCCATTCAAAAGGCCATGCAGGTAGCCCCTACCGATATCTCTGTACTCGTTTCAGGAGAAAGTGGGGTGGGGAAGGAGTCCATACCAAAGATCATTCATCACCTATCTCACCGGAAGCACAAACCTCTCATTGCCGTGAACTGCGGAGCCATTCCGGAGGGGACCATCGATAGTGAATTGTTCGGTCATGAAAAGGGAGCCTTTACGGGAGCCACCGGTTCGCGCAAGGGATATTTCGAAGAGGCCGATGGGGGGACGATCTTCCTGGATGAGGTTGGTGAACTTCCGCATCCGACGCAGGTTCGTCTTCTTCGGGTCCTTGAGACCGGCGAATTCATCCGGGTGGGATCCAGTAAGATCATGAAAACCGATGTTCGGGTGGTAGCTGCCACCAATGTGAACATGCAGGAGGCCATCAAAAAGGAAAAGTTCAGGGAAGATCTCTTTTATCGGCTGAATACGGTGGAGATCCATTTGCCACCACTCCGGGAGCGAAAGGAAGATATTCATCTCCTTTTTCGAAAGTTTGCACTGGATTTTGCCGAAAAATATCACCTTCCTTCCATCCGGCTAACCCCCGAAGCCGTTCAGGTATTGGAAGAGTATCGCTGGCCCGGAAATATCCGTCAACTTCGAAATCTTGCCGAACAGATATCCGTCATTGAACGGGAGCGTGAGATCGGACCGGATATTTTACGACACTATCTCCCCGACCTGGGTCAAAGTCAGGTGCCTATACTCTATGGAGGTAGAGAACGCACAGATCAGGCGAGTTTCAGTTCAGAAAGAGAGATTTTGTACAAGCTTCTGTTTGATATGAAGCGGGACCTGAATAATCTCCGCGAGCTGGTGGGAAATATGCTCAAAGAGGACAATGTCGAGCATGTCAAGGAGCAACATCCCCAACTGATCAAAGAAATATACTCCTCCGAAGAGGATCCTGGGACCTATTATCCGGTCATCGAAAAGCCTGTCTCCTATCCTCGGGAAGAGTTCTCTGAGCCAGAGCCCGTGGAAGAGGAGAACCTAAGTCTCCAGGATCAGGAGATCGAATTGATCCGAAAGGCTTTGAGGAGGAATAATGGAAAGCGCAAGGACGCGGCGGATGAACTAGGGATCTCCGAGAGAACTCTTTACCGCAAGATCAAACAATACAATCTATGAGAACCCCCTGGTTATCTTTCCTGATCATCCCCCTTCTTTTTTGGGGTTGTCGTGGGGGATACTCCTTTACAGGAGGAGACGTAGGAGCAGCGAAGACCATTCAGATCGAATTCTTTCCCAATTATGCTCCTCTTGTGAATCCGAATTTGAGTCAGGTATTCACGGATGAGGTCCGGCAGATCTTCCTCAACCGTACCTCGCTGGAGCAAGTCAACCGCGACGGTGACATGAAGGTCGAAGGAGCCATCGTCGATTATTCGGTTCAGGTACAAAGTGCGCTCGCCAGTGAGCAGGCTGCCCAGAACCGTTTGACGGTCCGGGTCAATATCGTGTTTACCAACACTCTGGATCCCGATAAGAGTTTTGAACAGCAATTTTCGAGATATAGGGACTATTCCACCGAGCAGAGCCTGCAGGACGTGGAGGATACGTATATTCGGGAGATATGTGAGGAACTGGCCCAGGATATCTTCAACCGGGCACTTGTCAATTGGTGATCTTTGAATACGGAACGTCTCATACA
>JAJLJK010000065.1:0-5661 GCA_033844885.1 Bacteroidota bacterium
ATTCAAACCGGATTACGGGTATGTGGACAATGACCTGTTACCTTACATCATTGATTCTTACGGGATTCAGATCAATGGTCCCGTTTTCGTTGGGGTCCGTCAATCGCGTCCCGAGCATTTGAATATTGGGTTAGATCTCAATGTTATTGACATAAAGCATATATGTTAGTGTGATTGAGGTTATTTGTATCAATCAATGACGAATGCAACCTTGATTTTGCGTCCGATCATTAGGTTCTATCCTCGCGATCTGGATATCCCCGAAAGGGAGATCAAGGCTCCGATCGCCTTTCCTAATCCTGGAGATGGCCTCATTCAATTGCAGAACACACCGGCAAATACCACCTATCAGGTCATAGATGTTTATGGTCGACCCATCCTCCAGGGAACGCTTGGTCAGGAGGGGATCCTGGATCTTCGATCCCTGCAGCGGGGAATGTATTTACTTCAATTACATCACCCTGAGTTGGGTGGACAGAGGGTGATCAAACTCATCCTTAACTGAGCACTTTAATGAAAGAAGAGGAAGAAAGGGATTTTCAGGATGTTGAAGAAGAACTCTACGAACATCATCGGTTTGTAGCAGACAAGGGGCAGAAGCCCTACCGAGTGGACAAATTCCTCTTTAATTTCTTGGAGAACACTTCAAGGAATAAGATCCAACAAGCAGCCCGAGCCGGCAATATCCTCGTCAATAACGGTCCGGTCAAACCCAATTACAAGGTCAAACCCGGGGATGTGGTTCAGGTGGTCCTTTCCTTTCCACCTCGTGAGATCGAGATCATTCCGGAGGATATTCCATTGGAGATCCTATTTCGGGATGACCATGTGGTCGTCCTGAACAAGCAGCCGGGAATGGTGGTCCATCCAGGATATGGGAATTACACTGGAACTTTGGTCAACGCACTGACCTTCCTTTTTGATAATCTTCCAGCCGGATCTCAGCAGGATAGACCGGGGCTTGTCCATCGCCTCGATAAGAATACCAGTGGCGTAATGGTGGTGGCTGCCAATGAATTTGCCATGGCACATCTGGCAAAGCAGTTCTTCGATCGAACCACTGACCGCCAATATATTGCCTTGGTCTGGGGGGATGTGAAGGAAGATTCAGGAACCATCGAAGGGAATATCGGTCGCAGTCTCAAGGATCGAAAGGTACAGGAGGTTTTTCCGGAGGGTAATTATGGGAAGCATGCCGTCACGCATTTTGAGGTCCTTGAGCGATTTGGATATGTGACCCTGGTGGCTTGCAAGCTGGAAACCGGAAGAACCCATCAGATCAGGGTCCATTTCAAACACATCGGACACCCTCTGTTCAATGATCACGAATATGGGGGGGATAAGATCCTCAAAGGGACCAAATTCAACAAGTACAAGCAGTTCATTGACAATTGCTTTGAAATTTGTCCTCGACAGGCCCTTCATGCAAGATCCCTTGGATTCACCCACCCCAAGACCGGTGAGAGGATGCGATTTGAGACCGACATTCCTGAGGATATGCAGAGTGTGATCGACAAATTCAGGACATACGTTCAGTCACGTAGGGATTAGGCTCATTGGTAACCTCAGTGACACAACCCTTTACCTTAATTTACGTTATTGGTATTCAAATGAGCTTTCATGCGTGCAGCATCTTTCCTTTCTATACTCCTGATCGGCGCTCTTTTTGCCTGTCAACCTGATAGGTTAGAAGAGGATCCATTTGCCAATGGACCCCAAACCACTCCTATCGAATTTGAGATCCCGAGAGGATTTGCTCCGGTTGTGATCCCACCCGACAATCCCCTTACTGAGGAAGGGGTTCGACTAGGCCGACATTTGTTCTATGAGAAGCGGCTTTCAGGTGATAATTCAATGTCCTGTGGTACCTGTCACCTTCAGGATTTCAATTTTGCTGAGCCAAATCGATTCAGCACGGGCATTACCGGAGCGGTAGGGGATAAGAATGCGATGGTTCTCTCTAACCTTGCCTGGCAGAGCTTCTTCTTTTGGGATGGAAGAAGGGAGAGTCTGGAAGCCCAGGCGGTCGATCCGGTGGAGAATCCCATCGAAATGCACGAACAATGGCCCAATGCCATTCAGAAGTTAGAATCGGATCCCCTTTATCAACGACTTTTTAAGGAGGCATTTGGAGACAACGCTATCACGAAAGAAAATGCTGCCAAAGCCATTGCCCAATTCGAAAGGACCATGGTCAGTGCGGATTCCAAGTTCGACCAATACCTAAGAGGGGAAGTTTCTCTAACTCAACAAGAACTTTTGGGGCTGACCCTTTTCAATAATGAGCAGGGCGACTGTTTCCATTGTCACTCCTTCGAGAACCATGGAGGGATCTTTGGAGGCTTTGGTCCGGAAAGAGAGGTATTCAAGAACAATGGGATCGACAGTGTCTTGAAGCCCATGAGTGGGCGAGAGGCTGTGACTTTGGATTCTATGGACCGCGGGAAGTTCAAGGTTCCAAGTCTTCGTAATGTGGAGTTCTCTTTTCCTTATATGCACGATGGTAGATTTGCCAATCTTCAGGAGGTGATCGAGTTCTACAATATGGGGGGCTATAAGACCTATACTTTGGATCCGAATATGAAGAAAGCGGGAGTTGGACGGAATTGGACCCAGGAACAGAAAGATGCATTACTCGCTTTTCTCAGGGCTTTAAGCGACCCAAGCTTCATCACCGACACCAGCTTTTCTGATCCTTTTAAATAATTTGGCACGGCCTTTGTCATACGGTTGGCAAGATGGTTATATTTGTTCGACCCCAAAAAGTCAACTGTTATGAAAAAGACAATTATCGCTCCCCTTGCCTTGGTTTTGGCTTTCGCCGGATTGCAGGCATGTAAAGGTAAGAAAGAGGTTATTGAGCCTCCGAAAGGTGAAACTGAAGTTGTATTACCCTGCTCTGAGTACAAATCTGATGACACGTACTTCCGTGCCTACAGCTTCGGAGAAAGTATGGACCCCAACGTGGCCAAAAAGAAAGCGCTGAGCAATGCCAAGGCCGAATTGGCCGGACAGATCAGCACGGTCATGAAAGTGGTCGGTGACAATTATGTGAAGTCTTCTGAATTCAATAATCAAGAAGAACTTCTAGAGCGTTTCGAGGAAAATGCCCGTACCGTCATCAACCAGCGCCTCACCGGCATCAAGCCTGTTTGTGATCGCATGATGCAGGTCACGGCCACGAACAAGTACAAGTATTACATAGCACTTGAGCTCAGTGGCGATGAACTGGTGAATGATTATTACCAGGCCCTAAGTAAAGAAGCCAGCTTGAAGATCGATTACAACTATGAGAAATTCAAGCAAACCTTTGACGAGGAGATGAAAAAGCTGGAGAACCAGTGATCTAAACCTCTCCCGAGAATCAATAAAAAACCCCGCATTTGCGGGGTTTTTTGATTTTCACCTTTCATCCGGAGTATGCCCATAGATATCCTTATAAAGATCCGGATAGGCAGAAAGGATGTTCCTTCTTTTCAACTTCAAGGTCGGTGTGAGTTGACCGCCATCAATAGACCACACATCTGGGGTAAGGGCAAATCGCTTAACCTGTTCCCAATGACCAAAGTCCTTATTATGGATGTCCACCTCTTTTTGGATCCTGTCGATCACACGCTGATCCTTAATAATTTCTTTCTCTGAATTAAAGGGAATGTTTTTACGCTTACACCAACTCTTCAAGAATGTAAAGTCGGGTTGGATGAAGGCCGCGGGGTGCTTCTCTCCTTCTCCGATCACCATGATATTCTCAATGAAGTGGCTTTCCTTGAAAGCGTTCTCCATGATCTGTGGAGCGACATACTTTCCGCCTGAGGTCTTGAAGATCTCTTTTTTCCTATCGGTGATCTTCAGATATTCTCCCTCTACCATCTCACCGATATCTCCCGTATGGAACCAACCATCCTCATCGATGACCTGAGCGGTCAGATCGGGTCGTTTATAGTATCCCATCATCACGTTCGGGCCTTTCACCAGGATCTCTCCATCTGCAGCGATCTTGACCTCGACATCTTTCAAAGGCCTACCAACCGTTCCGATTCGGGTTCCATCATCCATGGGGCAATTCACTGCAACTACAGGTGAGGTCTCGGTCAGGCCGTATCCCTCTTGAATATTGATTCCGGCAGCCAGGAATACCCGTGCCAATCTTGGGTTCAAAGCGGCACTCCCTGATGCAACCGCCTTTACCTCGCCTCCAAGAGCCTCCATCCATTTTGAGAAAATAAGCTTTCGGGCTATGTTCAATTGGAATTTGTACCAACCTGATTTTCCATGGATATCATATTCATATCCCAGGTTGACCGCCCAAAAGAAAAGAGCTTTCTTTATTCCCGAAAGGTCAGCGCCCTTGGCCATGATCTTGTCGAACACCTTTTCCAATAGCCTGGGAACAGCGGTAAATACGTGTGGTTTTACCTCTCGCATATTATCCCCGATCGTTTCCAGACTTTCTGCATAATACAGAGCCACCCCTGTGTAGTTATAGAGGTAGATCAACATTCGCTCGTAAATATGGCAGAGTGGAAGAAAGCTCAGTCCCCTTGCATCCTGATTGACGGGTAGGCGTGGGCGACTGGCTTTGGCGTTACTGGCGATATTTTTGTGAGACAGCATGACTCCCTTCGGGGTTCCTGTGGTTCCAGAGGTGTAGATCAGGGTCGCAAGATCATCCTCCATGATGGTTCCCTTGATCTTTTCCACTTCTGAATTGTCACCATCCTGGCCAAGCTTGAGCACCTCAGACCAATGGTCGCATCCATCGACCTGATCGAAGGAATAGATCTTTTTCAAGGTCGGAACCTCATCGATGATGTGATTTACCTTGGTAAACAGTTCTTCATTGCTGACGAAACAGAACGTTACCTCAGCATCATTGAAGATGAACTTATAATCGGCCTCCGAGATGGTGGGATAGACGGGAACGTCAATAGCTCCGATCTGGAGGATTCCCAAGTCACATATGTTCCATTCGGTTCTGTTGTTCGCCGAGATGATGGCGATCTTGTCTCCCGGCTTAACACCAAGCTTTAAAAGGCCTTTACTCAAAGCGTATCCCTGATCGATGAACGATTGAGTGGAAGTCTTCTCCCATTTGCCATTGTACTTGGTTACCAGGGCATCCTCTCTGGGATAATTAGCTAGCTGGTAATATGGAAAATCAAATAATCTCTTCGGTTCTTCCATAGGTGTCTTGGTGTAAGTTATTCTTGGAAATTAACAATTCAATGATGATAACTATCGCTCACAGAAGTTTTTGTCGGTTGCTTGTCAGGCGAGGTTTACATATTTTGGTCGCGAAATTGCTATGATTTGATAAACCATCGGAAAAGCAAAAAGTTAGGGAAATCTACTTTTTTTTTCATCCGATTTGACGAAATTCGTTTTAATTGATACCCCCATGAAAAAGAGCTACCTGTTATTCGCCCTCATGATGCTCACTGGGTTTGCTGTCTTTGCTCAACCAGGCCCTCCCGGACCACCTGCTCCCATTGATGGAGGCATTGGGCTTCTCATCGCTGCAGGGGTTGCTTTTGGAGCAAAGAAGATCTACGACCATAACCGAGCCTCGAGAAAGTAACATCCCGGATCATCCTCTTTGGATTGCCAGTGGAATTTTGCCGTAAAATACAGGCGCTTCACTTGGTTATCCGTAAATTTGTC
>JAJLJK010000066.1:0-20840 GCA_033844885.1 Bacteroidota bacterium
CTGACCCCTTCCGCGATCAAATGATCCACGAGATGGGTTTCTCCGATCAAAGAGGTATGATTGCCAACAAACCCTACCGAACGGCCCTTCAAAAGCGGAATGTATTCATGGGTGGCCATTGCAGCAGGAATGATCTGTGCCTTGAGAGGAATAGAAAGAAGCGCCACGAACACGAATGCGAATTGCCTAAATTTGGTCGCTCTCGAAAATATTGGTCGATACATTGAAATTCGAATTTTTTATTTCCAGGAGATTGTTCTCCATCAAAAGGGGCACCCATTCACTGACACGCCCGGTGATATTGTTTGCTATCTCCTCCGTTACTCTCGGAATGGTACTGATGCTCGTTTCCGTTGCCACGGGAAGGGGACTTCAGGAACGAATTAAAGATAAAATTATCGGCTTCAATAGTCATATCGTTATTTCTCGATATGAGGTGAACGAGAGCTTTCAGAATCAACCCGTTCTGCTACAGCAAGAATTCTATCCGGATATTTCCTCTATCGATCCCAGGTTCACAAAGATCGTTCCCTTCGGTACCAAAGCGGGGATCCTCAAATCCACCACCGATTTCGAGGGGGCGGTACTCAAGGGGGTCAATGAGGATTACCCCAGGGAATTCCTGCAATCCAATCTGGAAGAAGGCAGGGTTCCGAAGTTCAATGGGAAGGAGGCCTCGGACAGCATTCTGATCAGCCGCTCCCTTGCAGACCTATTGAATGTCTCGTTAGGAGACCGGATCGAAATGTACTTCATTCGTGAAGCACCCAAACCCCCGAGATTGAGATTCTTCCATATTGCCGGGGTTTACAATAGTGGCCTGGAAGATTTCGACAAGCTTTATGTGATCGGTGACCTTCGTCAGATCCAGGCTTTGAATAACTGGGGGAATGATGAGGTGGGTGGATTCGAGGTTACTGTGAGCGACTTTGACCAATTGGAGCCGTTGACCGACCTTTTGCGAAATTCCATCTCCTATGATCTGGATGCCGAGAATGTCAGGCAGCGAAATGAACAATTATTTCAATGGATCGCACTTTTTGACCTCAATATTTATCTCATCATAGGAGTCATGGTCGCCGTGGCTATCATTAATATGATCAGCATTTTGTTGATCCTGATCCTGGAGCGTACGCAAATGATAGGGATACTTAAGGCCTTGGGAAGCAATAATGCCTCTTTGAGAAAGATCTTTCTTTATCAGGGAACATGGCTGGCCGCCAAGGGACTTTTATGGGGGAACCTGATCGGACTGGGTTTCTGTTTGATCCAATCATGGACCGGATGGATCAAGTTGGATCCAACGACCTATTATGTCACTGAGGTTCCTATTGTTTGGGATTGGTCGTGGATCATCCTATTGAATCTAGGAACGATCCTGACGTGTTATCTCTGCCTATTGGTCCCTTCTTACCTCGTGAGTAAGATCACCCCAGTAAAAGCGATTCGATTCGAATAAAAAAAAGCGCCATTTAGGCGCTTTTCCATTTACGATTTTCATCGAAGAATTACTTCTTGGGCTTTACTTCAAAACCCATTGATTCCAATTCTTTGATCTTGGCATCAAGTTCTTTTTGCTGACGCTTTTCCAATTCTTTTTCAATAGAACGGTTAAGACCATTTAATTCTTCGGCATCAAACTTTCCAAGAAATTGACCCGCGAAAAGTGATTTCAAGGTCTTGTTGTTGTTTTGATTCTCCCTGATCTTGCCCACCAAGACGGAAGGAGTAAGTGAATCTCTCTTTCCCATTTTTGATTGATTTAATGCCTCAAAAATATAGAATATTTATCGAATAATTTTAAAAGCATTTTTTTCCTCTCTTTTCAATACGATAGAAGAGTATGAATCTCCTCCTTCAATCGATTTTTTGAGAGGAATCCATCCTCCAGGTTCTTAGCAAATGGAACGGGAGTATCAAGGCTCGCCAACCGCCTGACCGGGGCATCCAAATATTCAAAACACTCTTCATGGATCATGCTGGAAATATCTGAAGCGATTCCACCAAACAAGGTATCCTCCTGCAAGATCAATGCTTTACCGGTCTTTCGAACACTGGCGAAGATCGCCTCTCTATCCAGAGGAACCAGTGTTCTCAGATCGATCAATTCAATATCCATCTCTGGATTCTCATTGATGTATTCCAGGGCCCAATGAACTCCCATTCCGTAGGTGATCAACGTCATTGAACCTCCTTTCCGCACTACGCGGGCCTCACCGAATTCGAGCGTGTAGTAATCCTCCGGTACATCTGCATAAACCGAGCGATAAAGTGCTTTGTGTTCAAAGAACATGACCGGATTGGGATCCTCGATGGCACGGTTCAACAAACCTTTGGCATCCGCTGGATTGGAAGGGTACACCACTTTCAATCCGGGAGTATGGGTGAACCACGCCTCATTGGACTGAGAGTGGAAGGGACCCGCCCCTACCCCTGCGCCAGTTGGCATTCGAATGACAACATCTGCCTTCTGTCCCCATCGCCAATGGATCTTGGCAAGGTTATTCACGATCTGGGTGAAACCCTCGGTCACAAAATCCGCAAATTGCATTTCCATGACCGCCTTCATCCCTTTGATCGAAAGCCCTAAAGCGGTTCCCACGATCGCTGATTCGCACAATGGAGTATTTCTGACCCTTTCTCGACCGAATTTTTTTACAAAACCATCTGTGATCTTGAATACTCCACCATACTCTGCAATGTCCTGCCCCATGATCACCAATTCGGGATACCTTTCCATACTTTGATAAAGGCCTTCGCTAATGGCATCGATGAGTCTTATATTCTTTTTATTGTCTGATGTTGGTTCAATTTCCGGTGAATCAAATGGTGCGAAAACATCATTCAATTCCTTTTCCCTATCAAAGGTGATATCCGGTTCTGAAAAAACCATTTCCAAAGCCGAATTGATCTCTTCCTTAATTTCATTTCTAACTGAGGATATATATTCCTCATTAATGATATTTTCTTTTTTCAAAAAGTCTTCAAATCCCTCTACAGGATCTTTCACACTCCACTTCTCGATCAGTCCGTCGGGGTAGTATTTGGTTCCTGAAGCCTCTTCATGTCCCCGCATCCTAAAGGTGATCATCTCCACCATCACAGGACGGGGATCCTTTCTGATCTCCTCTGTGATCTGTCGAAGTTGGCGAACCACCTCAAGGATATTGTTCCCATCGATCTGATGTGCTTCCATTCCATATCCGATGCCCTTGTCGATGAATTGTTTGCACCGGAATTGCTCACTGGAGGGCGTGCTCAACCCCCATTGATTATTCTCAATGATGAAAAGAACAGGAAGGTCCCAAACCGCAGCGGTATTCAAAGCCTCATGGAAATCTCCTTCACTGGCTCCTCCATCGCCGGTAAAGACCGCCGTCACCTTTTCTTCCCCCTTCAATTTCGATCCAAGAGCTACACCGTCGGCCACCCCTAACTGCGGTCCTAAATGGGATATCATTCCAACAATATGATGTTCGTTGGTCCCAAAATGAAAGCTTCGATCCCGTCCCTTCGTAAAACCGGAAGCTTTCCCCTGGAACTGGGCAAATAGTCGGTTCAAGGGAACCTCTCTTGAAGTGAAGACTCCAAGGTTCCGATGCATGGTGAGGATATATTCAGTAGGATCCAGAGCCGCAACCGTTCCTACAGAGATGGCTTCCTGACCATATCCGGAGAACCATTTGGAGATCCTTCCCTGCCGAAGAAGGACAAGCATCTTTTCCTCGATCATTCTCGGCTTCAGGATCATTCTGTAAAGATCCTTCAACTCCTGATCATCAAATCCACTTCTGTTGAAATCTAATTGCATCTTGTTTTTTTTAGCACAGCCAAATTTAGAACTTTAAGCATCCGTTGTTTTTGTCCATCATCCAAACAATGTTCAAAATGCTGCATCAGGTTCCAACGCTCGACCTCAGCGATTTTCTGTGCAATGATCTCCCGAGAAAGAAACGATTTGTCAAGGATCTCGGAAATGCCTTTGAGGATATAGGATTCGTCGTGGTCAAAGGTCATGAGTTCTCTGAGGGTGACCGGGTGGAATTATATGAACAGGTCAAGAATTTCTTTTCCCTTCCTGAAGAGGTTAAAATGAGATACCATCTGGCCGATCTCGCTGGTCAAAGAGGCTTCACCCCCTTTGGACGTGAACATGCCAAGGGGCATGAAGCACCCGATCTAAAGGAATTCTGGCAATGGGGTCAGCCACATCCACCACTCGAAAGAAGAGAGGAAGAATACCCAAAGAATCCCATGGTGGAAGAACTCCCCATGTACAATCCCATGAGCATCCGGGCGTACAAAACCCTGGAAAGGATCGGCCGGGATGTGCTTCGCGCCATAGCTCTGTATCTCGAATTAGAAGAGGATCATTTTGAGACTCCCGTACATGGAGGACAATCTATACTTAGAGCCATCCACTACCCTCCCATCAAGAACGATCCGGGGGATTCTCTTCGAGCCGCAGAACACGAAGATATCAATCTGATCACCCTATTGATGGGAGCAAGTGCAGAGGGATTGGAGGTTCTGGATCGGTCAGGAGCCTGGGTTCCTGTTCATGCTCAGCCCGGCGAACTAGTGATCAACGTCGGGGATATGTTGCAGCGATTGACCAATGGAAAACTGCGAAGCACCACACACCGGGTCATTAACCCTCAAGGTGAAAAGCGAAATGAGGCCAGATTCTCGATCCCCTTCTTTATGCACCCCATCTCTGAAATGCCCTTGAACGTACTGACCAATTGTGTCTCTGAAGATAATCCTTCACACTACGAGGATATCACTGCAGGAGAATACCTGGACCAACGACTGCGTGAAATTGGCCTTAAATAGGCTAATTTTGCGGCATGCGTATTGACATCATCACTGTTCTGCCGGAATTACTCCACAGTCCATTTCAAGCATCCATTCTCAAGCGAGCCCAGGATAAAGGGCTGGTGGAGGTTCATGTTCATGATCTCAGGAAATATGGAATTGGAAAGCACAAACAAGTGGACGATTACCAGTTTGGTGGGGGGGCAGGAATGGTCATGATGATCGAACCGATCTACCAACTTATCAATGACCTCAAGAAAGACCGAAGCTACGACGAGGTCATTTACATGACTCCTGACGGAAAGACCCTGGTTCAGGGAATGTCAAATCAGCTAAGCCTAAAAGAGAATCTCATCATCCTCTGTGGCCATTACAAGGGCGTGGATCAAAGGGTGAGAGATCACCTGGTCACAATGGAGATCAGTATAGGGGACTATGTCCTCAGTGGTGGAGAACTCGCCGCAGCGGTCCTTGCGGATTCCATCATCCGACTCCTCCCCGGGGTTCTCAACGACGAGACCTCTGCCCTTACGGATTCCTTTCAAGACAATCTTTTGGCCCCACCCGTTTACACTCGACCAGCCGAATTCAACGGCTGGGAGGTTCCGGAGATCCTCACATCAGGGAACTTCCCAAAGATTGAGAAATGGCGACATGACAAGGCCCTTGAACACACACGGACCCGTCGACCCGACCTTTTGGAAGGTGAAGAATAACGCTTGTTAATCAATTGGGGATGTTCTATATTTGCGCCCGCTTTCCTCGAGAGAGGAGATCGACCTGTCACCAACCTCTGGCAAGGGATGTGAATGTTGCTGACGGGAAAACCAGAAATCTTCATTACCATGAACCTCATCAACTACGTACAGGAAACGTACATTGAGAAAAAGGATCTCCCTGATTTCAAGGCAGGAGATACGATCACGGTCTACTATCAGATCCGTGAAGGTGAAAAGACCCGTACCCAGTTCTTCCGTGGGATCGTTCTCCAACGTCGTGGAGAAGGTGCCACCGAGACCTTCACCATTCGGAAAATGTCCGGAAACATCGGTGTTGAGCGTATCTTCCCCGTCAATGCTCCCAGTATCGAGCGCATCGAAATGAACAAGCGTGGTAAGGTTCGTCGTGCACGTATCTTCTACCAACGCGAGCGTACTGGTAAGTCTGCACGTATTAAGGAAAAGAGAATGTAACGGTTACGTTCAAATAATTTGAAAGCCGCTTTTTGCCTATGCAATCAGCGGCTTTTTTATTTGTGAGAAAACACTCCCCCAGAGGATATAGGATCCTTGAAAAAAAAGTACGACCCCACATCCGCATCCTCCTTCTGTCATGGAGCGGCAAGCGATACATAGTGAGTATCCAGTTCTTTTTTTGGGGTTTACAGGTCAGACGCAGGAATTACGAATTCCTGAACGAACCAGAGGCCCAGCACTTCTTTCAAAAATCCGTTGGAAAATTGATCTCAGACTAAAGGTCTGTGATCACAAAAACGGTACGTCGATTCTTTGCCCGACCCTCCTCTATAGAATTATCATCGATCGGCCGGGTCTCCCCAAACCCATGGTAGGTCATTCTTGAGGATGGGATCCCCGATTGTAACAGATATTCGTAAACCACCCGAGCTCGATTTTGCGAGAGGATCCGGTTGTCCTCATCTGCTCCGACATTATCGGTGTGCCCCTGTATGTCGACCTTCACATTGGGATTCTCCAACAAGAAAAGGCGGAACTCCTCAATGACCAACTTGGCATTTTCGTTGAGATCGAAGCTATTCGTTTCGAAATTGATATCATTCAACCGATACTCCTTTCCAGTCGCGATCGGTGAGGCCTCCATCTCGACCTGAACAACCGCATCACCTTTGGAAGCTTCAACATCGGCATCGATGAGTTTGGAGTTGAAGGCCGCCCCTTTCTTCTTGACCTTTAGGATCAGGTCTTCTTGGTCCTTTAGACGCACCACGGCCGCAAACTCCCCGGATTGTTCATCCACATCGATCCTGGTGACCTCTTTCGTTTTCAGGTTCTTGATCTCGAGCTTGGCTTCGGGATCAGGCAGCTTGTTCTCATCCGTCAATACCCCTTTGACCAGAGCAACCTTTTCGGGTCGGGCAGCAGAATGGAGTTCAAAGGCGTAGAGGTCCCATCCTCCCGGACCTTTCAGTTTGTTGCTGTTGAAATAGGCGGTCTTACCATTCAAACTGACAAATAATCCCAGTTCATCCGCATTCGTATTGATCGGGTAACCAATATTGATGGGTTCATCCCACCCCTTTTCCTTGTCGAACTTACTATAGTAAATGTCAAATCCTCCTAAACCGGGTAATCCCTCACTGGCAAAATACAAGGTTTGAGAATCGGAGTGGATGAAAGGGGATTTCTCATTCTTGTATGTATTGATGGTGGACCCGAGATTCTCTGGAGAGGTCCAGGACCCATCCTCTTTTCGGTGTACCACATATAGATCGAGCCCACCATGACCTCCAGCCCGATTACTTGTAAAGAACAGCTCCGTTCCGTTGGCATTCACACTTGGTTGGCTTTCCCATGAATCTTCTCGATTGATGTGATCACCGATACTCTTGATCTCAGACCACTTGCCAAATTCCATCTTCGTGTAGTAGATATCGCAGTTCTGATACCCACTCTTGTCCACTGTACACACAGTAAAGTAAAGCTCACGGTTGTTGGCGGTGATACTGGGCCCACCCTCATTATAATTCTGATTGAAGGGTGCCGAAAGGGCTTCTCCAATGGTGAATTGGTCACCCTGACGTCGCGCCATTGTAAACTCTTCCACTACTCTGGAACCTCTTCCTGGGCCATCGTATTTGTTCACCTTTTTTTGTCGGCGTGTAAAGAAGCAAAGATCCCCATCCGGAGAGATGATCGCGAGATACTCATCGGCCGGGGTTGAAATACTCCGAACAGGCTCGGGATCGAACTCCACCGGGTTGGCCAATAGAACCTTCTTCAACTTGGCCTCCTTTAGGGTCTTTTCTGCCTCTTTGTCAAAATATCGGTCCCTTTCGGGGTTCTGGAGATAGGTCTCCAGCATCTTTGCAGCCTGGTCGTCCTTCCCTTCTTCCATGTAGATCATTCCCATGAAAAAATAGATCTCAGCCAAATAATTGGGACAGACCTTTATGAGTTGATCCCAACTGGCCATGGCTTTAGGGATGTTCTTTTCTTTGAGGGCCAGTTCTCCTTGTAGATAAAGGCCGTGGGCATTTTCAGGATCGATCTCTAGGACATTGTTCACATAGATCCTGGCCATGGGAAGGTTTTTGGCGTTCAGGGCCTTAAGGGCCTTATTCACCTGTTCCTGGGTCTTGTCATCGTAAGGCTGTTCACAATAGCCTAGTTCGATCTGAGCCATGGAAGCCCATGACAGGAGGAAAAAGGAAACGAAAAGGATACTTCGCATTACTGGGATATCTTGGCTTTTTGACGAGCGTCTTCGATAAGTTTCTGTTTTTGTTCTTCGGCGGACCTGACCAATTGATCGGCCCGTTTATTGGCTTCGGCCTCGATCTTCTGGGCTTGCTTTTCCGCTTCCTGGATGGTCTTGTCGGCCAGGATCTTCGCACCGGCCTCTTTTAGGGGATTTCCTTTGGCATCTGCCACGATCTTGTCGGCTTGCTTCTTGGCCTCAGCTCGAAGATTGTCGGCTTGTTTCTTTGCCTCCTGGCGGATATTGGCCGCTTGCTTTTTCGCTTCTGCCACGAGTTTATCTCCTTCCGCTTCCGCTTGATCGATCAATTTCTGAGCCTCTTCGTTGGCCTTGTTGACCAGTTCTTCCTTCTTCTTGTCGATCTCTTGCTGAATGGCTTGGGTGACCTGCTCCTTGACACTTCCTCCAACATCGCCGAATACCGGCTTGAAGGTCGGACTGCTGAACGTTCCCCCCACCTTGATGTCGATGGGAACATCGCCTGAGGTTATTCCAAGCGCAGATAGTTCCTTTGGCAAGGATATCTTAGAAAGTGGAAGCTTGGTGGTCAATGTATAATCTAACGATTTATCCAATCCACTACTTCCAGTGAGTGTGCCCTCATACCCTCCCAGCGTGAGGTTGACTGGTTGGATGCCCAAACGTCCGTTCTCAATAGAAAAGGACAGATCAGCGTTCCCCAACTTCACATTGGCGAGGGAAGGGTTATTGAAGGTCGCTGCCAATTTTTCGGTGCTCTCCGACTTAAGACCAAAATTAAAGGTCTTTAACAGCCCATCCGCCGAAAGGCTCGACAGGTCTGGGCTCATTTGCCCGGTAAGGTCAGTGGAAAGATCGAATCCGGCAGTGAAAGCACCACTTGCTTGTTGAAGTAGCGGTGCATAGGCATTCAACATGCTAAGTTGTGAGAAGGCATTGGCAAATGGCAATTTGGTGAGATCCACTCTCATTTCAACATGAGGAGCTTCTCCTTCCACCCCTTTATAGGACCCCGACAAACCGATTTCTCCACCCATCGTTTTGGTGGTAACATCCTTCAAAGTGATCACTCCATTCCGTATGAGTAATTCACCTTCGAGGTCATTGAGGTCTAGATCCGAATAAACGATCTTCTTTGCTTTCGTGGAAAGCCGGATATCCAGGTTCGTGGGAACGACAACCGCCGTCATAGCTGCTGTATCTCCGGTAGTGGCACCCGCATCCTCAGGAATGGAATCCCCTGCCATCAAAGTGCTGAGTTGATTGAGATCGAGCATATCTGAGGTTAGGGAAAAGGACCCCCTGAGAGTGGTATCCTTCAGTGCGTAGGAGACCATATTATCCAATCGTCCACTGGCTTCGATATCTGAATTTCCGATCCTCATTTTCAACTCAGGAATCGCGAGTTTTTCGGGATCGACCTTCATTCCCATGGATGGGATCTGGATCGCCTCCTTCAGGTCACTGCTACGATAAACGAAATCCTTGAGATCGGCCTCTCCTTCGGCTACGGTTCTTTCTGTTCGCAGGGCTTCGAAGTCGGAGACGGAACCTTCAACCCGAACCTTTGCCTTCAAGAGACCTGCGAGCTCCATATCCTCCAATCGAAGAGCCTCCTGGACCTTGGCTAGGTCAAGATCCGCATCAGCGAATAGTTTGACAAATGGATCGCTCATTGGGGTCTTCAAAAGGAGATCAGCGGTAAGCCTTCCTCCCCCAATATTGGCACCCATCTTGTTGATCTCGATGACCACACCATCCGCAGTGGTTTGATCGGGATGTGAAATCCTAAGGCCTAGATCCAACTGGTCGATCCCCGTGGGAAGATCAGGATATCGGATCTTCCCATTTCCGATCCCAGAGCGGATCTCAAATCCTGGAAGGTCCTCACCTTCGTAATTGTATTTTCCAAAGACCTTTCCATCCAGCGTAAAGCTTCCATCCGCCTCGAGGCCCTCAAAATCTTGCGAATAATAGGTCGGGATCAAAGAGAGGAGGTCCTTGATGCGATTCTTAGGGGCATCGAAAGAAAGATCCATATCTACGCCATCTTCCATCATGACAAGCCAACCCTCCGCTTGCAGCACAAGGTCATTCAGATCGATGTGATTCTCCTTTAGGGTGATCTTTTCGGTTGCCTGTTCGTAGGTCATATTGACCTCAGCCTTTCCGGTCACTTCCTTGAGATAGTCGATATCCTCCATTCGAAAGGTCAGTGAGCCGATCTCTGTAAGGGTCGAAAGATCGACGATATCCATCGCAAAGTCTCCTGTTCCACGGTGGTTCAGCTCACGAATGTCCGCGAACATTTCCCCTTCGCGGTCATCATAGACCAGGTTGAAATTCTCCAGATAATATTCCTTCAGCGTAAGCTTGTATCCCGATTCGGATGGCTGATCGCTGGATTCCTCCACCTCTGGCTCCCCTTCCGGAACAATATCATAATTCGCGGTCCCATCTTCGAGAATCCTTATATCGATCCGCGAGTCCTCGATCCCGATCTTCTGAACCTCGAAGGTATTGCCCGACAACGCCGAAAAAAGATCGATCTCCATTAGAATGCTTCCGGCATGGACCAGATCGGTCCCTTCGAAAGGAGCACGATTGGCAATATTGAGATCCGAGATCTTGACCGAAAGATTGGGGAAATCCCTGAATAGACTCAGGTCGATCTCGCCAATGGTCAATTCTGCGTTCAGGTTCTTATTGGCCTCACGCATCACAATGGTTTGGATCTGGTCCTTGAAGAGAATGGGCAGAACCAGCATTGCAATGAGGAGTAGACCGATCAGGATTAGGAAGAATTTTAAAACTTTCTTCATGGCCGGGAAGGGTTTGGTTGGGGATTAAACGTTCGGAACGTCGTGGTATTTCAGTTTGCCTTCGGACTGGGCCACCACAGTCGAGACCGTGGCATCACCCGTAACATTGACAACGGTTCGGCACATATCTAGGATCCGATCCACGGGGAAGATGATCGCGATCCACGCGGGATTCAACCCCACACTTTCGAGGACAATGATCAACATGATCAGACCTGCGGATGGAACCGCTGCTGAACCGATACTGGCAAGAGTAGCGGTAAGGATAATGGTCACCTGCTGTCCCACAGTGAGATCGACCAGATGGAATTGTGCTAGGAAGATCACCGCCACTGCCTGGTATAGGCTGGTGCCGTCCATATTCACCGTGGCTCCGATAGGAAGGACAAAGCTACTCACCTCTTCTTCGACCTTGAGGTTATCATGCACGCACTCCATGGTCACCGGGAGTGTTGCGGCGCTGCTAGAGGTTGAGAAAGCCAGGAGCTGAGCCGGACGGATCCCTCGGTTAAAATATCGATAGGCCTTGCCGAAGGAGATATTATTCTTTTTCGCAATGATCGCTGAAACGATGGTGGGGTAGATGAGAAAGATCATCAGGGCCAGACCCAGGACCACCACGATCACATAGTATCCAAGGACCTTGAAGATCTCCAGTACCCGAGAAGGATCATCCCCGGCCAGTTCGGATAATTTGCCGGCCAGAAGGGCAAATACGAAATAGGGAGCACCTGCCATCACGATATCCACCATCTTGATGAACACTTCGTTGGCTCCATCGACAAAACCGACCACCGCCATGGTCTTTTCCCTCGGGATGGTCACAATGGTCAGTCCGAAGAAGATCGCAAAGAAGATCACCTGAAGCATCAAACTGTCATTGAAGGCCAGGAAGATATTACTCGGAACCATATCGACAATGAACTGCAAAGGTCCCTGCTCTTCCGCCGACTTGGCGGAATTCACCTTGGAGGTCACCTCAGGATTGGCGTCATCCTGTGCCAATTTCGCTTCGGCTGCCGAAAGATATCCTGCATAGGCCTCCTTGTGCAAGTAATCCCGGTTGTCGAGCATAGGAACGTTGTTCCTAGTGGCCCAGAGTTCATATGAAATTCGGTTGATGACCCCCTGCTCCTCCGAGATATATTTTCCTGGTTTAAGGGTATTGACCAGAATGAGACCGATCGATACCGCCATAATAGTGGTCACCAGATAGAGACCAAGGGTCTTGACCCCCATTCTACCCAGAGTGGTCACATCGCTCAATCCTGTGATCCCACTGATTATGGAAAAAAGGACAAGGGGAATAGCGATGAGTTTAAGAAGGTTGATGAAGATCGTTCCCCATGGAGCAATCCAATTCATCGTGAAATCACTTAGACCTAGGAATGATGCTATGAAAGCCCATACGATACCCAAGGCCAATCCTATGATGATCTGTAGGTGAAGTGGTAGTTTCTTCTTGTTTTTTCCCATCAGGGCATATTTGTCTTTTGTCGTAAATAATGATCGGCAAGTACAAGTGCCGCCATAGCCTCTACTATGGGTACTGCCCTTGGAAGAACCGTCGGGTCGTGTCTTCCCTTTGCCTCGAGGATAGTAGGTTCTCCGGTTGCCCGGATCGTATCTTGTTCTTTTTTGATGGTAGCGATGGGTTTGAATGCTACCCTGAAATAGATCGGTTGGCCATTACTGATCCCACCTTGGATGCCACCGGAGAAATTGGTTCTGGTCCCTCCTCCTTCTTCAAAGGCATCGTTTTGGATGGAACCGGGAAGTTCAAGTCGATCGAATCCTCCACCGATATCAAAACCCTTCGCCGCATTGATACTCATCATGGCAGATGCCAGATCACTATGCAATTTATCGAACACTGGTTCTCCCCATCCTGCAGGTACCCCGGTGATCCTGCATGCAATGACCCCTCCAATGGTATCTCCTTCATCTCTGAGCCTCTCGATCAGTTCGATCGCGCTGGAAAGGGATCCCGGATCGGGCCATCTCAACTCATTCTCTTCGATCCCGGTGGGGTTGACTTCCTCAACAGAAAAAGGGACACGATGGGACCCCACCTGATGGACCCAGGCCTCGATCCTTACATTCTTCAATAATTGTCGGGCGATCGCTCCAGCGGCTACTCGACAAACTGTTTCCCTTGCACTGGATCTACCTCCTCCCCTATGGTCGCGATGACCGTACTTGGCGGAGTAGGTGAAATCGGCATGAGAGGGTCGAAAAACGTCTCGCAAATGCTCATAGTCCTGGCTTTTCTTGTCCTCATTCCGAAAGAGAAAGGCGATAGGTGTACCCGTGGATCTTCCTTCAAAGATCCCACTCAAGATCTCGATACGGTCGGATTCCTTTCGAGGAGTTGTAAGTTGAGACTGACCAGGACGGCGTCTATCCAATTCTTTTTGAACCGCCTCCAGATCGAGCTCAATGCCCGCTGGAAATCCATCCAGGATCCCTCCAAGGGCCGGTCCATGGGATTCACCGAATGTAGTAAGCTGGAGTGCCTTTCCGATCGTATTTCCTGCCATTGCCTCAAAAATATTCAATTATGCGACTTGGCGTAGTTTTGTGGTTGACCTTTCGATAAACCAATAAGAAAATCCACCTGATGAAGAAACTCATCACCAATATCAAACAACTCATCGGCATCGAGAATGAGGAACGCTTGAAGTTAACCGGAAAGGACATGGGAAAGGTCTCGATCATCGAGAATGCCTTTATTGAGATCCGCGACGGGATCATCCATGACTTTGGTCCCATGTCTTCCCTTCAACCTCAGGATGTGGCAGATGTATCCGAGATCATCAGTGCCCAGGATCGGTTGATCATGCCAACCTTTGCGGATTCGCACACCCATTTGGTGTTTGCAGGTCCCCGTCAGGGGGAATATCGGGATCGACTCCACGGTTTGACATATCAGGAGATCGCCGCTCGCGGGGGCGGAATATTGAATTCCGTCAAAGCCTTGAGGAAGATGTCAGAAGAGCAACTCCTGCGCGATGCATTGAGCCGTTTGGAGGAAGTGATCCATTATGGAACCGGAGCCATAGAGATCAAAAGTGGCTACGGCCTGAGTGTCGAGGCGGAGATGAAGATCCTGCGGGTGATCCAGAAGCTGAAATATTATTCTCCCATCCCCATCAGGGCCACCTTCCTGGGTGCCCACGCTTATCCCACCGAGTTTGCCTCAGACCACAAGGGCTATATCGACCTTTTGGTCAACGAAATGATCCCCAAGGTAGCGAGTGAAGGTCTGGCTGAATTCATCGATATCTTCTGTGAGGATGGATATTTCTCGGTGGACGATACCGAAAGGGTCCTCAAGGCCGGACTTGAACACAAGCTGATCCCCAAGGTCCATGTCAATCAGTTCACAAGTTTTGGAGGACTTCAGAAATCGTTGGAATACGAGGCTCTGTCTGTGGATCACCTCGAGGTAATGACCTCTGAAGACATAGATTCTCTAAAAAATAGCTATGCCATGCCAACCGCATTGCCTGCTTGTTCGTTTTTTATAGGGATACCCTACACACCGGGACGCCAAATGATCGATCAGGGTCTGGGGATCGCTCTTGCAACTGATTACAATCCGGGATCTTCACCTACGGGCAATATGCAATTCGTTCAATCTCTTGCATGCCTTCAAATGAAATTGACCCCGGAAGAAGCTTTGAATGCCTCTACTCTGAATTCGGCCTATGCGATGGGAATGAGTGATGAGATCGGAAGCATAACAAAAGGAAAAAGGGCAAACCTGATCATGACCAAACCCATTCCCGACCTTGCCTATATGACCTACAATTTTGGCGCAAATGATGTGGACAGGGTGTTTGTCGATGGCAATGAAATAACCAGCATCGATAAACCGTTACGCTTGTAGGAATGTTTCTCACTTGTAACATTCCTGCAATTTTGTAGATTTGTTGCGTTTTTGAAACATTATGGCAATGAAAAAAGGAATGGCCAGTAAGGAAGGTAAGCGGGTAGCGCAGTTCATCGTGAACCTGTCGCAGGAATTCGCTAAGCCTCTGGCCCTAATGTTGAGCCCTCTGAGCCAACTGATCAAGGAAGAGGATGATGCCGAGAAATTGAACCAATTACGCCTGGTTCAAAGGAATGCACACAAGTTTCGCGGGTTGACCGAGAAGCTCTTTGACATCAGTAAACTGATCGTCTCCGACCCGGTGATCGAGCTTCAAAAGGCCGACCTGATCCACTTTCTGGAAAGAATCGTCGATTCCTTTCAGGAAGCTGCAGATTCGAGAAATGTGACCATTCATTTCCAATCCAACGTACCCAGTTTGTTCTGTCTTTTCGACTCCCAAAAGGTTCGTCGGGTATTCTATACACTGGTCGCCAATGGTATCCGGTTCAATCGAGAAGGAGGAAAACTCTTCTTCCACATTCATTATGTTCCGGGTTCACCGTCCCTGCAGGTAAAAGTATCAGATACGGGAATTGGCATCGTTCCTGAAAAGGTTCCTTATGTATTCGACCCCTTCTATGAGGACGAGGCACACCTTCGACTGTATCAAAGTACCGGTCTTGGAATGTACCTGATCAAATTATTGGTCGACAGTATGGAGGGCGAGATCACCGCCGAGAGTGAGAAGGACCATGGATCCACCTTTACGATTCAACTTCCCATCCTGAAGAACCTCTCTGAGGTACATTACAACAACTATGTCTTTGAACGGGACCTTGACCCTGAGAAGCTTCAGGAAGGTGCCATGGTTCTCGACGTTGATACCGAGGAGATCATCGATGTGAACCTGTTGGGTGATCGAAAAGCTCCCTTGGTCCTTTTGGTTTGCGGAGAACAGCATCCTGAGCCAACCTGTAAGAAGATATTTGATGATCGCTTCAGGATCATCGATGCAACCTCTTCTCGTGAAGCTTTGGCCATGGCCACAGAGAACCATCCTGATCTGGTGGTGATCTGTGAATCCTTTGTCGAGCTTTCGCCTCAGGAAGCGGTTCGACTTTTCAAAAAGACTGAAAGGACCGCCCACTTCCCGGTCGCAGTCCTTCAAAAGAAAGTTCAGGAGCGTTTAGAGGTGAAGTTATATACCGAGGGAGCCGATGCAGTGATCGATAGTCAGCGACCCAGGGATTACATCTTTGCCAGAGTTCGATCCCTCCTGGATAGCCGCAAGACCATGCTCTCCAGAGCCGAAGAAAAGGCCCGCCAAAAGTTCCTTGAGATCAAGACCGTTTCTTTGGATGAAGCATTCATCAATCGTTTGAATGCCGTCATTGAGAAGAATATCGACAATGAGAAGTTCGATATGCAAAAGCTCAGTCAGGAACTGTTCATGAGTCGAACTCAAGTTCACAGGAAACTCAAGGCCATCGCGGGAAAGAGCACAACGCAATATATCCGGGATTACAAATTGACCCGCGCCCGTCAGGACCTGGCGAATCGCATCGGAACGGTGTCTGAGATCGCATATCGTTACGGATTCAGCAGTCCAGCCTACTTTACCCGGATATTCAAGGAGCATTTCGGACATACTCCGAGTGAAGTAAAACAAGCTGAGGTTTAACATTTGGATTAGTTTTCACAACTTTACAGAACCCTGCATTGAAAAATGCAGGGTAATTTTGTTAACAAAGCCTTCAATTTGCCTCTAAGACCCGACGAATACCACGATATCCGAGCCGAGATCTTCCATCGCCTTGAAAAGGAACTTCCTGCCCATCTGACCTATCATACGGCAGGCCATACTAAGAAGGTGGTGGAGCTGACGGGACTCCTTTCGGAGGAAGAAGGACTTTCTGACTCTGAGATCCAGCTTCTTTTGATCGCTGCTGTTTTTCATGATACGGGTTTTCTGGTCTCCCCGATCGACCATGAGGAGATATCTGTTAAGATCTTCCGGGAATATGACCTTCCCCTCGAAGAGGAGGAAAAGCTCAAGATCGACCGGTATATCCGAGCCACAAGGATCGGAGCCCCTTTGACCAGCCGCGAGGAATATATCATCACCGACGCGGACCTCTTCTATCTCGGAACCGACGGATACCTCCCCATCTCCGATCAACTCAGGAAGGAATGGGAGAACCTTGGTAACCACTTTACAGATAAGCAGTGGTTCGACCTTCAGGTTCGTTTCATGGAAAATCACAAATTCAGAACCCGGTCAGCTCAACTTCTTTTCGGTCCCAAAAAATCGGAAAACCTACTTTTTCTCAAGCGGAGTGTCCAACCCCAGTAGGAATTCCTATTTTTAACCGGACGTAAATAATTCCCTATACCCTATGGAAAACAAACTTCTGGTTCCCTTCGATTTTACCCCAGTCACTGAAAAAGCCCTTGCGTTCGCAGTAGAAACGGCAAAGATCATTGACGCTCAGATCGTTCTACTTCATATGGTCGGAGATTCTGACAAGAAATCCGATGCTCTTCAACGCCTGGATGAGGTGATCGCAAATAAAAAGGATGTGGGGATCCCCATGTCTGCAATGGTCAACGTGGGAGACATATTTGACGGTATCGGTGAAGCCGCCTCTCAGATCAATGCAATGATGGTATTCATGGGGACCCATGGAATGAAGGGTCTTCAATACGTATTCGGTTCCAATGCCATGCGCGTGGTGACCAAGTCCGAACCCCCATTTGTGATTGTTCAGGAGAACTCCAAGATCACTGGGATCGACGAGATCGTCGTACCGGTGGATATTCAAAGCGAGGAAAAGCAGATCCTGAAATTCGTTTCTGCCGCCGCCAAGACCTTCCATGCGAAAGTCTTCCTGATCGCTGCACATCACAAGGATGAGTGGCTGAGAAACTCGGTGATCCGAAATCTTCAATTCTCCAAGAAATACCTCGCTGAACAAGGTATTCAGTTCGAGACAAAGATGGCTACCGGCGAAAAGGACTTCCATCAGGAGGTGGTCGATTACGGTAAGGAGGTTGAAGCAGATCTCATCTGCATCATCAATCACAATAAATCCTCCATGTCCAACCTTTTCGGGAATAACTTCGATCAGAACATGATCACCAATCAGGAAGGGATCCCTGTTATGGTCTACAACGCGAAGGATTTCAAGCGGATCGTTGACATCTTTGCCCAGTATTTCGACTTCGGATAATTCCATATGGCCGCCAAACACCTGAAAGCTTATTCGGAAGAGACACTGGCCGAATATATAAGCTATCGCAAGGGTGAAGTGAAGCTTGGCGAGTCCCTGTCCTGTTTCTCGGGGTTATTCTCAGCAGATACCCTTTCGCGACATTCACAGGATTTCGTGATCGTGGGTTTGCGTGAGGACCTTGGGGTACAGGCCAACTTGGGAAACCCAGGTGCTTCTGAAGGTTTCGAAGCTTTTCTTTCTCATTTCCTGAACATCCAGGACAACGGGTTCATTCGGCCCTCTGAGGTCATGATCCTCGGGGAGGTGGATGTAGAGGACCTTATCGAGGCCCGATCGAAATTGGATCTCAACCGGGCTCAGGACATGCGAAAACTTCACGGTCTCACCGCAACGATCGACGACCGTCTTTCACCGGTGATCGAAACCATTGTGAGAGCCGGAAAGATCCCCATCGTCATCGGTGGTGGACACAATAACTGTTATGGGATCCTCAAGGGATTCTATCAAGCGCGAAAGCAACCAATTCACGCCCTCAACCTCGATCCTCATGCTGATTTTAGGGCCCTTGAAGGGCGACATTCGGGGAATGGTTTTAGCTATGCCTGGGAGCACGGGTATCTGGAAGACTATTACATCATAGGTCTTCATGAGGCTTATAACAATCGAACCATCCTCGAATCTTTGAGGGAGCGATCCATGGGGTTCACCTCTTTCGAGGAGATCGAGATACGAAAGGAGATCAGCCTTGAAACGGCGATCGAAAAAGGATTCTCCAAATTAAAGAAGGAGCCCGTTGGGATCGAACTGGATACGGATTCCATTCTTTCCTTTCCTGCCAGCGCATTTACCTCGACAGGTTTCTCAAGTTCTGATGCCAGACGTTACGCCTATCTATGTGGGACCTATGAACAAAGTGCTTATCTACATGTCTGTGAGGCAGCTCCTTCTCTCCTACCCGACGGTTTCAAGATCGCCGGGAAGATCCTAACAGGAATTGTCATGGACTTCATCAAGGGAAAACGAACCACCCTTTCAAGATCCTGAAAGTGATCTGATCCTCCTTACCCTAGGATTCATCACAAGGAACCAAAGTGGAGGGATCTGAGACAAAAGCATCATACCTGGATATCCGGTGGGCATTTGAGGGCTTTCGTCGTGATGATCGAGCAAGGGATAAGGCTTTGCTGGCCGATAATGATGATCACTGTGTCTGCTCAACTCAAATAAGACCAGGCGTCCGATGGGATGGTCTGAGTTCCAACTGTGCATCGGAGTGGCGGATTCATATCGATTTTCATTGACCTTCTTTCGCACCAAACCGTAATGCTCGATATAATTCACCGTTTCGAGCAATAGAAATCCAATGGTCGCCGAGACGAAGTAACAGTTCAGAACGAATTCACCGAAGAAATATCCAATGATGAGAAGCAATCCCAATTGGAAGAAGAAGAACCGAAGCATTTCATTGGATGCCGAAAATGGTTTCAATCCCATTCGCTTCAATCGATTCGACTCGAGCCTCCAGGCAGAGATATAACCTTTGAAAACGGAACGGACCCAAAAAAAATAAACCGGCTCATTGAGACGGGCCGAGCTGGGATCCTCTGGGGTGCTGACATTTCGATGATGACCCCGATTATGTTCAATGAAGAAATGCATGTATTGACTGGTCAACAAGAGCAGCTTGGCCATATTCTGTTCGATCCTCCGCGGCCGATGACCTAGTTCGTGGGCCACATTGATCCCCAAAACCCCACACAAAAGACCCATGGAAAATACCCTACCCAGGAGACTCAAGATATCCAGACCGGGTTGGGATATGCTAAAAAAGAACCAGATCATCATCCCCCACTGAATGGGAACCATGAGGTAAAGTATCCAATCGTAGATCCGATCATGGGAGACGACCTCTCGGGCAGCCGAATCAAGATTTTCAGGTCTTGGTTTCAGGAAGAGTTCGATCAATGGGAAAAAGAAGAAGGATATTCCGATCGGAAGCCAGGTCCACCAACCGGTCTGCGTGAATGCGACCCCAACAGCGATGGGTTGTACCAGCACCAATCCGTATTTTAAGGGTCTGAATGGATTCATGAATGATCGTATTCGTCGTCTACCTTTCTGTGAATTTACCCATAAACAAGCAACTCTTCATACGGTTGAATTAATAAAAACATCATGAAGATAGAAGGCTCAAGAATTTTGGTAACGGGGGGAAGCTCCGGGATCGGAAAAGAAACTGCTAGAATGTTGGTCGACAGGGGAGCGAAGGTTCTCATCACCGGAAGGGATGAAACCAAGACCCGGCAGGTGGCTAAAGAGATCGGTTCTATTGCCCTCGCAGCTGATATCAGCACGGAGGAAGGGATCGATCAAACCTTTGAAGCGGTTGAGAAACAACTCGGGGGATTGGATGTGCTGATCAACAATGCAGGGATCGGCCGTTTTGGTGAACTCACAGAGATCACCCTCAAGGACTTCGAGGACGTCTTCAGCACCAATGTATATGGAGCAGCACTTGCTGCCCAGAAAGCGGCCAGAATATTCAAGGAACAAAAGCGTGGAAACATCATCAACATCGCCAGCTCGGCAGGTGTAAAGGGATTTTCTCATGGAACGGTTTATGCCGCGTCAAAGTTTGCCCTTCGAGGAATGACC
>JAJLJK010000067.1:0-7524 GCA_033844885.1 Bacteroidota bacterium
CAAACCGTTTGCAAGAGGAGATACTCCTCCCCCAGCCACGTAAAAGTCTTTGGTGGAACCGGCCCTCGACCAGATGGCGATCCCGATGTAGAGGGCAAAAGTGACCCCTACGATGATATATGTCCAAATTTGAATGTCCATAATGTGGTAGTTTATTCGTGAAGGTCATATTCGCGGTCCAGGCGGTTCATCAACCACACATAGACGAAGATCAGAATGACGAAGACGTAGATGGATCCCTGTTGAGCAAACCAGAACCCCAGTTTGAAACCTCCAATTCGGATCGAATTGAGTTGGTCGACGAGAAGGATCCCAAAGACATAGCTCACAAGGAACCAGATCCCCATGAGTACCGTCAGGTACAGGAGGTTCCGTTTCCAATAGTTTTGTACAGTTTTCTTTTCCATTTGATAGTTGTTAGAGGAATATGGTTCCCTGGATAAGGAAATAGTTGGTTGAGGTACCATTCACCGCATTGTTCTGGTTATATTCCATACTGATCTTAGCATTGTGTTCGTTGATCAGCCAGTTGGCTCCGATCCCGAATTGATCTGCGCTGCCATCCAATGCATCGATTCGGCGATTCTGGTAGGTGAAATAAGGTTGAAGCCTTCCGTGTCCGGTGAAGGAGGGTAGGAGATAGCCCACCTGAGTGTAGATATTTTGACCGGTGGCGATCTCCTGACTGGTTCCGGTCAATTGATAGTTGGGACCAAAATCATTGTTGTAATATCCAAGATAGGCGGTAAGAGAACCTTTATCCCCGAAGGGCAGGTCGAGAAATGCATCCACAGCAAACAGAAGGACATTGTTTCCCACAAGAGTGTCCTGTGATCCCAGTGAGGCAAGGTTCACGGTGCCGTTCTGATGAAAGAAGAAGCCTGCACCAACGTTGAATACCCGTTTCGTTCCCAAATAGGAGCCTACCAGATAAGGGAGTTTGTTGGATTCCTGGTCAAGGAATTGCCACATGAAATATCCCTGATAGATATTGCCCGCTTCTGCAGGGCCCAATAGAGCTGCTCCTCGGTAGACGGCAACATTTTCATTCAGGGAAAGTCCCCGTTGTTGGTCCAGACTGTTGGTCATGGCCTTGTTCCATGCCACTCGATAATCCAGTTTTCCGAGTTTTCCCTTGGCATAGACTCCAAGGTGTCGGGCGAATTGATCGGTGGTTCCGATCGTGGTCCAGGCCATTCTCGGATTGTCAATTGGAAGGATATTCAGAGTGGATTGATTGTTCAGGCGGCTGATCCCATTCCAGTAATGTAAACCCCCTCCGATAGCGAGGGCCTTTCCAACTTTGTACTCGACCCATGCATCATGCATAAATAACTGGGCTTGAGGACTGTAACCGACGGGATCCATTCCAGCCGGACTGAGATTATTCAGCCCAAAATGCGTGAGGATCAAAAAGCGATCATCCAATTGGGCATACATAAGGAAACGTGAGCGCCGAAGGGAAGGAGTGACCGAAAAATCCCCTTCTGCATTGTCCTGGCCTTTAAGCCAGAACTGATGCCATGTGATCAGGCGGAAGTACTTCGATCCGGATTCATTGAGGTCGACCTTCAGACCACTACCATATTCAGAAGGTGGGCGATCCTGTGCCATGACCCCGACCACCCATGATACCATGAGCAGTGAAAGGATGGTTCTTTTCATGATGAACGAGAATTAGTTTGATCGGTGATAGGGGCCCCTCGTTCACCTGATCAAATATTTATTTCTCGACCATCGAATGCAATTTTTATATAGATATATGGTAAATAAATATACTTATGATCGAAATCGTTCCCATTTGATCATCATGTATTTATCTCCAAGTTCAGTGATGATAAGGCCTGCGCCGGAGAGATTTTCTTTTGTCAGGAGGTGATCCGTGAGTTCCCGGTGGGTGAGGATCCTGTAGGTAGGGTGATAGTCCTGATTGACAGGGCGTTTAATTTTGTGCTGCCTGACCCAATTCATGACCGTCACATGACTGATTCCCAACAATCGCTCTATCTCTCGATAAGAGACCCCTTCTACGTACAACTGAAGGGCCTTCACCACATAATAGTCATCGATCTTTTTGCCTTGTTTCCCGACGGTGAAGTGATAACCACATGATCTACAGCGGTAACGCTGCCGGTTATTTACGATCCCACTTTTTACGTACTGTTGACCTCCACAACGTGGACACTGTTCGATCTTCAATGTATAGCTATCTTAAATTAGCAAAACTATATAAAGATAGCAAAGAATCGAAAAATTACCGTTCGTTTGAATGGTCTTTAATCGCCGATAAAATGCAGTAAACCAATTTTTTTCGGTCGTATTCTGTCTTTTTTCGGATTTTTTATTCATATTTGGATCACCCCAATTACCCCAGCAATGAAGCGCAACCTACTCTCCATCGTAGGGATCTTCGTCGTTCCCTTTATGATGAAAGCCCAAACCAACCTCTCCCTTGTCGAATTGGGAGGGTTCATTGGTACCCTGAATTATTCCGGTGACGTCGCCACTACTTTAAATCCTGAGGCCATTGTCAAGGAAGTGAGGCCTATGATCGGGATCCATGTGAAAAGGTTCTTCAACCATCATATGGGAATGGGTGTGGAGGCGAGCTACGGAACCATTTTCGCCGAGGATGTCAATCATAGCAATCCTAAGCGGGGTTTTGTGGTTCAGACCCCGATCACGCAGGTCAATGCTTTTGGTGAGTACAATTTCAAGATGTTTGGGAAGTATCTCAAGAACCAGAAGTGGACGCCATTCGTCAGAGTGGGTGGAGGTCTATTGATCGCTCAACCGAAGATCAATGAGGATTTCACCGTGAGTTTCAAGACCTACGATGTCCGTCCTACGACAGTTCAGACATTCAATCTGATGTTGGGAGCCGGATTCAAGTTCAGGATCGGATACTATCATTTTCTGAGTATCTACGGAACCTGGCATCATGCCTTCACGGATAATATCGAAGGGGTAATGTTACAGAACAATCAATCGGATGATGATGTTTACGCCGGTGTGCGTATTGGATATTCCTTCGTCCTGTTTAGATAAAGACGGTTTGTTGGATAGTTAGCAATCAAGGGCCGTTTACCCCAGGGTAACGGCCCTTGATGTTTTTACTCCAATGAAAAAGGCACCCAATTGGGTGCCCATTCCATTGTCTAATCTCGGTCATTGTTCGCCCTCAGAAAGGGTATTTGTTCTCTGCGATCACCTTATCCGCAATACTTCGACGCAATGCATTTGGATTGGGGTTATCGTTCCACTTGGTGAATCGCTTCAATCCCATCAAAAGGATCCTTTGATCATCCCCTTGTGTAAATGCCAGGATCGCCTCCTTACCATTTCGAGCTAACTTTTCTACGGCATCATACATGAATAACCGAGCCATGTCGATCTGATGTTTGGCCGCTTCCTCTCCTTTGGTATTCATGATCTTCTCTGCCCGCAATACAGTTGATTCTGCGATATAGGTCTCGATCACCATATCTGCGATGGCCATGAGGATCTCCTGATGTTCCTCCACTTCCATTCCTAAGGTTTCTACAGCCTTACCAGCAACCATCAGAATGGATTTCTTCATTTTTCCGATCATCTCTTTTTCCTGTGAGAGTGGTACGGAATAGTCAGGGGTATCAAAATCCGGAATGGACATTAGTTCGTTGCCAACCTTCATAGCAGGTCCCATCAGATCCAACTCACCCTTCATGGCCTTCTTCAATAGCATGCCGACCGTTAGCATGCGGTTGATCTCATTGGTTCCCTCGTAGATCCTTGCGATCCGGACATCGCGATAGGCAGATTCCATAGTGGCATCGGCACTGAAGCCCATTCCACCAAAGATCTGAACACCTTCATCTGTAATGTAGGAGGATGCTTCTGACGAAAAGACCTTGAGAATGGCACACTCAATCGCATATTCTTCAACACCTCTCAGTTCCGCTTGCTGATGATCCAATCCTTCATCCATGAGGCGCTTGATATTATCCTCGATATCCTGCCCGGCCCTATAGGTAGCACTTTCGGAGGCAAATGAACGAGTCGCCATTTCAGCCAGTTTGTGCTTGATCGCTCCAAAACTCGCGATCGACTGTCCAAATTGCTTTCTTTCGTTGGCGTACTTGACCGCTTCGGTAGTGACGCGGCGATTGGCATCCAAACAAGCAGCCGAAAGTTTGATACGTCCAACATTCAGCGCATTCATGGCTATCTTGAAACCTCCACCTCGCTCGCCCAGTAGGTTCTCTGCCGGGATCTTACAATCGCTAAAGAATACCTGGCGGGTGGAGCTTGCCCGAATGCCCATCTTGTGTTCTTCGTCACCGAGGGTCAACCCTGGAGCATCCTTTTCCACAATGAACCCGGTGATATATTTATCGTCCTCAATGCGTGCAAAGACAATGAAGACATCGGCATAACCAGCGTTCGATATCCACATCTTCTGACCATTGATGATCCAGTTCTTTCCATCCTCTGAAAGTTCGGCTTTGGTGGAACCTGAATTAGCATCGGATCCAGCTCCCGGTTCAGTAAGACAATACGCCCCGATCCATTCTCCCGTGGCCAACTTTGGGAGGTACTTCTTTTTTTGATCCTCATTTCCGTATAGAAGAATGGGAAGAGTGCCGATCCCAGTATGAGCTCCATAGGCAGTTGAAAGAGAACCAGTGGCTCCTGAGATACGATCACACACCAACATACTGGTATTGAATCCCATGCCTAGCCCGCCGTACTCCTCAGGTACATAAATTCCAAGAAGACCCATTTCTCCTGCTTTTTTCAGGAGCTCAAATGTGAAGTCATAATCCTTGTTCTCGAATCGTTGTTTATTGGGCCATACTTCCTTATCCACAAATTCTTTTGTGGCCTCTGCCATCATTTGCTGTTCCTCAGTAAAGTCTTCAGGAATGAAGATCTCATCCGCACTTGTTTCACGGACCAGGAATTCTCCTCCTTTGATGTGTTTTTTTTCTGCAGTCTCTTCCATAGTGGATCTCTTCATTTGATTCGTTCGGTGATCGACCTTAAAGATAAAAATGTTATGCATGCATAACAAATTATTTTTCGGGAAGAGCAAAAAAAAAACCGCCCCAGAGGGCGGTTCGTTGAAATTTAAGCTGCTCCCGGTCTCGGTAGGACCTTGAACGTACCATTCATCATGGCGTAATGCCCCGGGAATGTGCAAAGGAATTTATAGTCTCCAACTGCAGGAGCCTCGAATTCGATCGTGGTCTCCTGTCCACCACCGATCATTTCGGTATGCACAATGACCTCATCCTCACGGCCTTTGGGAATATAGTTATTGTCCTTGGCCATTGCTGCAGCATTTCCGAAATCCTTATAGTCCACATCTTGTTTCAGAAGGGTCCAGTTGTGGCCCATGGTCTCCACAGGCATTTGGCCGACATGTTTCAAGGTCAGCTTGACCTTCTGCCCTTCGTAGACCTGCAATTCCTTTTTGTTGTACATCATTTGGTCATTCCCCTCAATGGAGAGTTCAGCAACTGCCGGGATCTCAGCCGGTGCTTCTTCCGCAGCAGGTTCTTCAACCGGGGTGGCTTGTTCCTCGGTCTGATTCTGGTTCTCTTGTTGAGCAGCTGGCTGCTCTTCCCCGCCTCCTCCGCATGAAGCGAAAACGAAGGCAAGGGCGGTGATTGTCAATAGATGACGTTTCATTGAAATGATATTTGGGTTTGTGTTATCCACTAGTATTAGAAGGACTGTGAGCAGAAAAAGTTCAGATAAAGTGCTTCAATTTTATCAGATCATCTCGAATATCCCTGCAGCCCCTTGTCCTGTACCCACACACATGGTGACCATACCGAATCTTTGATCCCTTTTCTTCAATTCATTGAGAACCTGAACCGTGAGTTTGGCACCGGTACATCCAAGTGGGTGTCCCAGCGCGATCGCACCACCATTCACGTTGATGATCTCGGGATCTAGATCCAATTCACGGATGACAGCCAAAGATTGAGAAGCAAATGCCTCGTTGAGTTCGATCAGGTTGATATCGTCCTTTTTCATTCCTGCGATCTTCAGCGCTTTTGGAATGGCAGCAATTGGTCCGATTCCCATGATTCGGGGCTCGACCCCAGCTGCGGCGTAACTGACCATTCTAGCCATTGGTTTCAATCCCAATTCGTTGACCATCTTTTCGCTCATGACCATTACGAATGCCGCACCATCGGAGGTTTGGGAGGAGTTTCCCGCTGTAACCACCCCATCCGCGGCGAAAACCGGTCGTAATCTCGAAAGGGCCTCAAGATTAGTGTCTGCTCTGGGTCCCTCGTCGGTATCAACAACATATTTTCTGGTCTCTTTTTTCTCCTCTTGATTCAAGAAGATCTCCTCCACCTCGATAGGTAGGATCTCGTCCTTGAACCTCCCGTTCTGTATGGCCGCCAATGCCTTTTGATGTGATTGGTAGGCAAATTGATCCTGATCTTCACGAGAGACCTTGTAATCCTTTGCCACTGCCTCGGCAGTCAATCCCATGTTGTTGTACCAATCCGGATCGTGTTGAGCAACTCCCCAATTGGGTGTGACCTTCCATCCCCCCATGGGAATGTAACTCATGGACTCTACGCCTCCGGCAATGATGCAATCGGCTAGGCCGGCATGGATCTTAGATGCAGCGATCGCGATGGTTTCCAGACCCGAGGAGCAATATCGATTGACGGTCATTCCGGGAACCTTGACCGTGTCCATCCCCAACAAGGAGATCAATCGGCCTACGTTGAGTCCCTGCTCTGCTTCGGGCATGGCATTTCCGACAATGACATCATCCACCCGATCCACTTCGAGTCCGGGCAAGTCCTTCATGATCTGTTGAATCACGGCCGCAGCCAGGTCATCTGGTCGGTAGAACCTGAATTTTCCTCGCGGGGCCTTACCGACGGCGGTACGATATCCAGTGACTATATAAGCGTTCATGTGTTCTCGTTTTAGTTGCGTAGGGGTTTGCCAGTTTTAAGGGTATGTTGGATGCGCTCGAGGGTCTTCTTCTCTCCGCATAAGCTGAGGAAAGCCTCTCTTTCGAGTTTGAGCAGATATTGTTCCGATACGGTTGTCGGTTCAGAGAGATCTCCACCTGCCATGACCCAAGCCAGTTTCTGACTGATCTTTTGATCGTGGTCAGAAATGTAGTGTCCTTCGTGCATCATGTGGGCACCGATGTAGAACATTCCAAGCGCCTGTTGACCTAATACCCGGATATCTGATCTTTCGATCGGCCTCTGGTAGCCTTGTTCAGCCAGAAGGATGGCTTTCTTCTTGGCATCTGGGATCAATCGATCCTGATTCATACTGTAATGGTCCCTTCCCCGAATGAGGATTCCCATATCAAAGGCCTCCTCAGCGCTGGTGGCTACCTTAGCCATCCCTATCTTGAGGAAGTTTTCGCGATAGGCGTTCAATTCAATGTCATCCTTGATGTATCGGTCGGAAGCCCGAAGGGTGAACTCCTTGGTTCCACCGCCTCCAGGAATCAGACCAACGCCAAACTCAACCAGGCCAATATAAGTT
>JAJLJK010000068.1:0-6515 GCA_033844885.1 Bacteroidota bacterium
GGATCTCAACCTCACATCGGTTTGTTCGAATGACCCTACCATCCAGCGTCGCTGGAGAGTTTCCAATCCTAACAATTTCAGTGTTCAGGTAAACTGGCAACTCTACGGGTCCAATCAAAATGGAACCATCACTGCAGATCCCGGAATGACCTATTTCTTCTCGAATACCGAGGGAAATAACACCATGATCATCTCCTGGAATGACAATGGAACCACCAAGTCCAAGACCAAAGCCTCTGGGGGTGCTACTTGTACTCCAGTGCAGGCATTGAATCTTGTTTCTGTTTGTTCTAATGACCCATCTACCACACTTCGTTGGAGAGTAGATAATCCCAACGCATTCCAGGTAGCTTATACCATCGAGATCTATGGTTCTGGAAACACTGTTTCCGGAGTAGCAGATCCCGGTGTTGGCTATTTGAACTCCTTCAATTTCTCCAACACTTCACGTGCTTGGGGAACTACTGGTATCCTTCGTTGGGAGGACAATGGTGGTGCCACCTACAGTAAGACCAAGGCCTCCGGATTGGCTACTTGCGATCCTGTGATCAACCTTCAACTCACCAGCATGTGTTCTACCGATCCTGCTCAGACCCGTCGCTGGAGAGTACGCAACCAGAACAATTTTGATGTGACCTACACCTACCTGGTGGTTGGTACTCAACAAACTGGTCAGTTGGTTGCAAAGCCTGGTGATAATTTCTTTGAGACAAACACTGTCGGCGGAGCCAATACAACCAAGATCATTTGGGTAGATAATGGCGGCGACTCTCACGAGACCGTCAAAGCCTCAGGTGGTGCTCAGTGCTGTGTGGCTACCAATGTGATCGAATACCTTCCAGGTCTGGATAGGTTCGGTAACCCGATCCACAACTCACGACGTGACTCCACCCTTGCTTTGGGTATCCCCGAAGGTGATGACACCTACAACTTTGTTACTCTTGGTTTCGGTGGTGAGATCATCCTCAGTTTTGGAGGAAATGTCCTTGAAGGACCTGGTGCTGACCTGAAGGTGACAGAAACTTCTTTTGGAAATCAGACCTGCGCTCAATATCCTGAGCAAGTAGAGGTTTGGGTTACTCAAGATTTCGTAATGTGGAAATCCGCCGGAACGATCTGCCTTGACGGAACCGTAGATTTCGGACCTACAGGATACGCTTGGGCAGCCGCAGTTAAGTTGGTTGACCAAACACCGAATCCAAGCCCATCACGCGATGGCTATGATGTTGATGGGGTGGAATGTCTCCATGGAACCATTCCTACTCTACCCAACCCACAGTGTACTCCTGACAGCGTTTTGACCTTTAGCCAAGGAACACGCAAGGATGGACAACCTGTGCACGCAATGCGTTCTGATGAGAACAAAGCCACCGGTACTCCTGAAGATGATGATACCTACAATTTCTTCACCTTGGGAACAGGGGGTACTATCACCCTCTTCTTCTCACAGGGAGCCCTTTTCCAGAACCCTGCAGGTGATGACTTCCGTGTCGTGGAAACCTCTTTCGGAGATCCTACTTGCCGTCGCTATCCAGAATCTGCCAAGATCGAAGTATCTCAGGATGGATTGACCTACTTCGAGGTTGCCAATCCACTTTGTTTGGATGGAAATGTAGAGTTTGGAAATTCTACAGGTTTGGCTTATATCCGTTACATCCGTATCACAGATGTTTCTAAGCTCTTTGGTGGAAACGGAATGGATTATTATGATGTTGACGGAGTGGAGTGTCTCTCTCCCAATGGAGGTTTAAGAACCGCACCTAACTCTGGTTCAAATGGGATCTATGTGGAGTCTGATTACCTTCAGATGTTCCCGAACCCAACCAATACCGCTTCTCAAGTGTTCATCCGTGCTGAATCCATTGATGAGAATGACGTGAAAGTTGAGATCTATGATATGATGGGATCCCTCCGTTACTCAAAGGAGGCTACCGGAATCGTCGAAGAGTCTATCAACTTGAATGGCTTCACACCTGGAGTCTATATTGTGAAGATCGATATGGACGGAACCGTAAAGACCAAGAAACTCATTGTTGAGTAAGTAATTGATCAACAAGTTCTGTAAAACCCCTGCCCTCGGGCGGGGGTTTTTTCTTTTCTACAGTTTTTGACCGTTCATCTACGAAAATGACCCTTTCGTAAAAATTCACTTACAATTGAATGTAACTACTGTAATCTTGTAAGCTGAATGTATACTAACCAGTAAGACCATGTTCATCACTACAAACCTGTTCAACAAGATTTCGGGGAGTTTACTCTCCATGTTCGCCCTGGCAGCCTTTACGCTAACAGGAAATTACGCTAACGGCCAAACGGATACTTCATGTACCGTTGACCTTATTGCCGGCCAAAATTACTTGGCAGGGTCTGTTGACATTGTACGCAATGGAGACTCTGTTACCGTTTATTATTCCACGACCGGAAATTGGTTCATGACCCAAACCCATTTGTATGTCGGTGATTGCGGAGCCATCCCAATGACCAGAGGGAATAACCCAAAGGTTGGTCATTTTCCTTATGGAGATGAGGTACTAGACAGTGTGACCTCTGCATCATACACCATTTACATGCCAGATTCTTGTTTCTGTGTAGCAGCTCATGCCGTTGTCCACAATGGAACGCAATCTGAAACTGCTTGGGGTGACGGTATTGATATGGGAGGTAGCCAGTGGGCCACCTATTTTACCTGCTGCGAACCAACCACCAGAATCAATCCATGTACCGGTCTTACAATTCAATGCAGTCCGGATACTGTGATCGGTTACGTCATGGGAACCAAGAGCAATGGGGTTTCTCCTGTTGATCCTTCCAGGATCGATCCATGGAGAGCTACCGGAACTCCTGAAAATGATGATACGACCGGAACCATCAACTTCCATACATTGGGTTACGGCGGTACATTGACCCTTGGATTTACCCAAGGTGTGATCGAGGATGTTCCAAATGCTCCAGATTTCTGGGTGATCGAGACCTCCTATGGAGATCCCGATTGTCCTAGTTACCCAGAAAAAGTGAATGTTGAGGTATCCAACGATGGTGTTACCTGGTATTTGGTGGCCACCAATGTTTGCCAAAATGGTATGGTTGACATCGCTGCTGCTAATGATCCAGATCTTTGTGCCATCAGCTATGTTCGACTGACTGATGTGACCTCTCCTTTCGGAAACACTGACGGTTATGATGTAGATGGTATCATCTGTATCAACCAACCTGGTGGTGGTTTCAAAGTTGCTCCAGTTCACCCCGCTTCAGGCCAATACATCGATGATCTTACATTCATTGTTCATGAAAGTAACGGCATTCAGATCGAATCTACCTCATTGAGTGGTGGTTCCATCTACGCTGAGATCACCGACATTAGCGGTCGCGTTGTTGCAAAATTTGAGGACCAACCTCAGATGAGTCATTTCTTCGCCACTGACCAGATCAATCCTGGAATCTACTTTGTGAGGATTCTGGTTGATGGTAATATGGTGACTGAAAAGATCCTTGTTCAATAAAAAGTGAACCTAGGTATACATTTCAAACCCCGCCCTCGAGGCGGGGTTTTTTGTTGATGAAATTACACTACCTTCATTGTGAGCAATTGAGACCAACAACCCTCGCTTCTATGCGCCTGCAAGATATTTGGGTCGCCTTGTCGATCCTATTCTCCCTGCCTTCAAACGGGCAGAACAATCCTTCTTCCCAAATCAGGTTTTCTGAAGTTTCCCAAAAAATGGGAAGCCGTTTCGAGATCTCCTTCTATCACCATGATTCTGTACAAGCTGAAAAACTCTTCGATATCGCATGGAAAGAAGTGGATCGGATCGAAGACCTCATCTCCAGCTGGGATCCCAATTCGGAGACCTCAAAGATCAATAGGAACGCAGGAGTTCAACCGGTCAAGGTCGACCCACTTCTTTTCCAATTGATCCGTCGCAGTACCCTTGTCTCCAAACTCACTCAAGGTTCCTTCGATATTTCCTATGCAGCACTGGATTCCATTTGGCCCTTTCCAAAAGGTCCCGCCAACATTCCCGATAGCACCACCGTCCGAAGGATCCTTTCAAGGGTGGGGTATTCAAAGATCCGCCTGAATCAGCAGGACACGACCGTTTTCCTTTCACAAAAAGGAATGAAGATCGGGTTTGGTGCGATCGGAAAGGGATTTGTAGCGGAGCGGGTAAAAGCAATTTTAGAATACAAAGGTGTCCGATCAGGTGTGGTGAATGCTGGTGGTGATCTGATCACATGGGGAACCCTCCCCAACGGAAAACCTTGGAATGTCGGCATCGCTGACCCAAATCGAAAAAATGGGATCATAAGTATGTTGCCCACTTTGAACCGGGCTGTGGTCACCAGTGGGAATTACGAACGGTACGTCATGATCCATGGAACCCGATATTCACATATTCTGGATCCCCGGACAGGATGGCCCGTTCGAGGCGTGAAAAGTGTGACCATCATCGGGATGAATGCAGAACTGTGTGATGCTTTGGCTACAGCTGTTTTTGTCCTTGGGCCCGAATTGGGTCTTGATTTCATCAACCAACTCAAGGGATACGATTGCTTGATCGTTGATAGTGATGATCAGGTAAGCCTAAGTGAGAACCTAAGTTACGAGCTCTTTGGTGAAAAAGGGGATGACTGACCTCTTCCTCACCACCCTCTCATTGGTTACCTTTGCCGCAAACCACACAAACTGATGAGAGATACCAAGAAGATCTACGATAATATCCTAGAGACCATTGGGAATACTCCTATGATCCGTATGAACAGGATCGCGGAGGATATCCCCGGGACCATCCTTGCCAAGGTTGAATATTTCAATCCCGGCCACAGTGTTAAGGATCGAATGGCCCTCAAAATGGTGGAGGATGCTGAGAAAAAAGGCCTTCTGAAACCTGGTGGGACCATTATCGAATGTACTTCAGGAAATACAGGGATGGGACTTGCCTTGGCGGCGATCATCAAGGGCTACAAACTCATATGTACCTTGAATGATAAGCAGAGTAAAGAGAAGATGGATATTCTCAGAGCCATGGGTGCTGAATTGCACGTATGTCCGACCAATGTTTCTCCTGATCACCCGGATAGCTATTATTCAGTGGCAGAAAGACTCAACAAGGAGATCCCAAATTCATTTTGGGCCAATCAATACGACAATCTGAGTAATCGGGAAGCTCATTACGAATCCACAGGTCCGGAGATCTGGGAACAGACCGAAGGAAAGATTACTCATTTTGTGGTAGGAGTCGGTACGGGTGGTACCATTTCGGGGGTGGCAAAATACCTGAAAGAGAAAAATCCAAGTATTCAGATCTGGGGAGTGGACTCGTACGGTTCGGTTTTCAAGAAATACAAGGAAACCGGGGAATTTGATGAAAAAGAGATCTACTCCTACATCACTGAGGGGATCGGAGAGGACATCCTTCCAAAGAATGTCGATTTCGATCTTATCGATCGATTTGAAAAAGTTACCGACCGTGATGGCGCACTGGCGGCCCGTGAACTAGCGTTAAAAGAAGGACTTTTACTTGGATACTCTGCAGGATCAGCATTTCAAGCTGTTCGTCAGCTGAAGAATGAATTGGATGAAAACAGCGTGGTGGTCATCCTATTTCACGATCATGGTTCTCGATATGTCGGGAAAGTGTTCAACGATGAATGGATGCGCGAGAGAGGATTCCTCAACGAGGACAATAAGCTGGCCAGAGACCTGATCGAAAAACACAAGGACCTTCCCCTACTGACGGTGAACGCTGGTGAACCTGTACACAACGCGGTCAACATCATGCGGAAATACGGAGTCTCTCAACTTCCTGTGGTGGATGCCGGAAAATTTGTAGGAAGTGTCGATGATGCGCAGTTACTGAATGCCCTTGCCAATGATCCGGATGCCAGGGACCGTATGGTAGAAAATTATTTACAGGACCCCTACCCCATTGTCCAACCATCGGACCCACTTACTTCGATCGCCAAGAAGATGTCAGGAAAGGGAGGAGCTGTTCTGGTCGACCTTGGTCAAGGAAAGTATCATATCATTACCAGGCATGACCTGGTAAGTGCCATGAGTTAAAAAAAGCCCCGAAGATTTCGGGGCTTTTTCATTTGTCTATCAAATGTTTTCTGGAAGTGTATGTTCCCTTCCTTCGTTGACCTTTTGTAAATACTTCATCAATGGAGCAAAGTAATTCAGCATGGGTTGAGCAGAAAGGGGTTGTCCGGTAGACTCCTCCAGTAATCTTCTCCAATCTTTGGTAGCTCCCACGCTTAAGATCCCATTCAACCATTTTCCTACTTCCTTATTTCCATAGTAATTGGTCTCCTTAGGATCCTGGTGAAGGATGTTCTTTGAGATATGTTCATGGAATTGAAAGAGCAAAGCATAGCTCAAAGCATAATCGTAATACTGAGCTGCATCATCATTGATATGCGTCTTTGTCGCTGCATCACAGAATTCTTCACTTCTTTCATAGGGGGGCTCTATTCCCTGATACTTGCGTTTTAGATCCCACCAGGTCTGATTGAAA
>JAJLJK010000069.1:0-2708 GCA_033844885.1 Bacteroidota bacterium
TTCTAAAGTGGAAAAGGGGAGCCGAAGCTCCCCCTAAACCTGAGTGAAATGAAGAAAGAAAGCGATACTTATTGTACGATGAGACGCTGAACATCTCCTTTGGCATTCTTTACGAAATAGACACCTGCAGGGAGGTCTGAAATGTCTACCTGATCAACTTCGCGGTAAACCTTCATACGCTTGCCGTTCACATCGTAGATGGCAACGTCCGTGGTTTCGTTGAAGTAAAGCATGCGAGATGCAGGATTGGGGAAGATCTCAAATCCATTCCCGGAGAAATTGGGCTCCTCGTAGAGACCAACCACACCCTTGTCCCATCCGGTGATAGCGATGGTGAGGGAGTTGTTGTAGGGGAATGGGTTGCTGGTGCTGGGGTGCTGTGCGTTGATGAAAAGGGTCTTTCCGTCAGGAGTGGCACGAGCGCCGGTAACCTCGGCTCCTTTGGGGACAACAGCGATCCTGCGAAGATCATTCAGTGTAGGATTCTGAATGGTCATGTCGAGTATGTAGGCCTCGCAGGTGCGGTTGGAGACACCCGCAGGAACACGTCCAACAGATGATCCATTGAGGTCTTCCTGGACCACCATGTAGCTGCGTCCATTGACTTCCATAAATGTCAATCCGTCAGGATTGGAGAGGTGAACAGATGGGTAGCTCTGTGGGTCAGCAACCGGAAGGTAGGGGCCTCCCTCGAGGAATACGTTCATGTCATCATTGGTGGGGTTGAATTCCATGACCCGACCATAGTAATCCCAATAGTTTGAGCTGTCAGGATGGGTGCTTTGGGCCGCTGCACGAGCCAGGTGATGTGGTGAGTGTACTGCACCAGCGGCGCTTTCGCCTCTCCATGCTGAAGCGGGGAAGTCGCGACCGGTCTCGGTGAAATACACCTTTCCGGAAGCAGGATCCATAGCTACCCATTCGATACGGTTAAACATGGTGGCTCCGAGGTTGATGGCCTCATTGTCGAAATTCAGCATCTTGGTCAGGCTGGTGTTGTCCACCTCTACCCATTTGCCTGGGGCATCGTGCTTGTACACGTATGTCTTACCGCTGGTGAAATCACCCGCAGTGGTTGCAACGAATTTGGTGAAGAACCCAGGGGTGGCATCCACACCTAGATATACGGTCTTGTTATCAGGCATGACCACGCCAGCCTCAAAACCTTGCTTTCCCCAGTTGTATTGTTTGCGGATGGATTTGGCTTCGATCGGATCGATCTCGACCATCCAGTTCAGGTTCTGGTATTTTTTCACCGTCTGACCATCAGCCATGGCAATTCCGCTTCCGCTGATGGTGAAATCAGTAGTGTCGGTGAATCCATTTCCTCCAGCATAGATATCAGAATTGGATCCCTGATACCATTCTTCAGCAGTCCAGATACGGCCATCGGAAGTGGAGATACCCCCACAGTTCATTCCGGTCTCACCAGTGGGTGAAAAGTCGACGTTGAAGAATTTTCCGGTACGGCCATCATTCAATGTCTGAGGAACGATGATGATGGAGTCGGTGGTTGCATCCCGGCGGACCTTGAAAACGGTCATTCCACCTCCGTCACCGATCTTTGGATTGGCTTCGATCATTTCGTGGTTCACAGAAACCCAACCGAGGTCATTGCTGTTGGGATCTGGAGTGAAACCGATGAAATCATGCCATTGTTTGGCAAGGGTGGAGTCATTCACTCCGGTCTGTACATAATGGTGTCCACCGATAAAGATCACCTGTGTCTTCAAGGGCGACTGAGGTACGAGAACGGTGGTAGGCTCCCAGTTGGATACGGGGATCGAAGGGTCAAACTGGATCTGTGCTGATGCGACAAGACCCGAGGCCATAAGGGCCAATGTGAGTACGTGTTTTTTCATCCGTCAAGCGTGTTTTTTCGTTTGCAGCAAAGTTGACGGAAGTGGGATATGGAGGAGTTAATCCAATTTGAAGGGTTTTTTAGGAATCGCTTGGCTTGTGTAAATGAAGGGTTAATCCATTCAGGGTTTTCAACAAAATTTTAACTCACCCTTAAAATTCGAATGTGAACCGATCCTTCAAACCCAACTTTAACAAGGCTTTAACGACCAAAAGGATCTGTTGGCGTTTATTTTGTGGGTGTATTAAAAGGACCTAGAATATGGAAGGTACAAGTGTGGATATTCAGGAATTGAATCAAAGGATCGAGGACGAATCGGGTTTCGTTCATCTGCTTGAGAACGAATTGTCGAAGACCATCGTGGGTCAAAAAGAGATGGTCAACAGTCTTTTGGTCGGGTTGCTCACGGATGGCCATATATTATTGGAAGGCGTTCCGGGGCTTGCAAAGACCCTTGCCATCAAATCGCTAGCGGATGCCCTTGACGGTTCCTTTAGTCGGATCCAATTCACGCCAGACCTACTCCCTTCAGATGTGATCGGAACTCAGGTCTACAATATGAAGGAGCATCAGTTCTCGATCAAAAAGGGACCCATATTTGCCAACTTCCTTTTGGCGGATGAGATCAACCGGGCTCCCGCCAAGGTTCAGTCGGCCTTGCTCGAAGCAATGCAAGAGAAGCAGGTGACCATCGGAGAAGAGACCATGGTCCTTCCACGTCCATTCATGGTATTGGCGACACAGAATCCCGTGGAACAGGAAGGGACCTATCCCCTGCCTGAGGCCCAGGTGGATCGATTCATGCTCAAGACCGTGATCACATACCCCAAGATGGAGGAGGAGCGCA
>JAJLJK010000070.1:0-2349 GCA_033844885.1 Bacteroidota bacterium
AAGGAAGAGGCTGCGGTTTAACCCGTCAAAAAAGAAAGACGTGGAACATCTGAAAGAAAAAATGCTGTCCTCCTTCATCGTTTTTGAGAATGATCTCAACGGTGAGGCCAGGACCCCGTTACACAAGATACGACAGGAGGCCCTATCCACTTTCGAAAAGAAGGGGTTCCCTACCAAGAGAGACGAGGAATGGAAGTACACGAACCTTCGTCCTGTCCTCAAGCATGACTATCGGGTCCTTCCAAAGACCGAGGATAGTCTGGAATACAAGGATGTCAAGCGATTCTTCCTGAATGACGCAGACACCTACAAGGTGGTATTCATCAATGGTGTTTACAGCTCCTGGCTCAGCGATACCACTCACCAACATTATGACATTTGCACCTTTGGTTCTGCCCTTACCAAATTCAGGGATGTGGTGGATCGTTATTTTGCAACGATCGCCCCAAAAGATGAACCCATGGTCGCCCTAAATACGGCATTTGCCCGAGAGGGAGCGTTCATTCGTATCCCCTGTGGACAAGTGGTCTCAAAACCCGTGGAAGTGGTCTTCTTCAATACCCACCCATCCGCAGAGATCATGCTTCAACCCCGAAACCTGATCGTAGTTGAGGAAAATGCCCAGGTGCAGATCATCGAACGCCATCAGAATCTATCGGAACACCCCGTACTGACCAATGTGGTCTCAGAGGTCTTTGCCGGTAGGAATGCGAAGGTGGACATGTATAAGGTCCAGAATGATGTGCTCCACTCCAACCTTATCGACAATACACATATCGCCCAGGAAGCCACAAGCCGTGTGGATATACGCACCTTTAGTTTCGGGGGAAATGTCACGCGGAACAACCTGAACTTCTACCTCAATGAAGAGGGGGCAGAAAGTCACATGCACGGAATTACCATCATTGGGGACACCCAACATGTGGATCACCATACCCTGGCCGATCACCGGGTACCTCACTGCATGAGCAACGAGCTTTACAAAGGGATCTATGATGACCGATCGCAGGGCGTTTTCAACGGAAAGATCATCGTTCATCAGGATGCCCAAAAGACCAATGCATTCCAACAGAACAACAACATCTTACTTTCCGAGAAGGCTTCGGTGGACACCAAGCCCCAATTGGAGATCTTTGCAGATGATGTGAAGTGCTCTCATGGATGTACCGTCGGCCAGTTGGATGACGAAGCTCTTTTCTATCTCCAATCCCGCGGAATTCCCAAGAGAGAAGGGGAAGCTTTGCTGATGTACGCCTTCAGCAATGAGATCCTGGAGACGGTGCGCATCCCCGAGTTGCGAAAAAAGTTGAATATCCAGATCGCCAAGAAGCTGGGCGTGGATATCGATTTCGATCTATGAGAATTGAAAAATCCCATACCGACCCGGACCCTTCAAGGCCGGGTTTTTTTATGAATGTGGGGAAGGTCACGCTCCATGCAGATAAACCTTCCTTATTTAGAAACGTTCTATTTTATCAGCTTAATTTCAGACATTTGCACTGACAAAAAGAATATGACAACCCTCGTTCGCGATATCGACATCATTCGGGATCAGTTTCCCATACTCCAACAGGAGGTGAACGGGAAGCCTCTGGTCTATTTTGACAATGCTGCCACAGCCCAAAAGCCCCGGAAGGTGATAGATGCCATTTCCGACTATTATTCCACGATCAACAGCAATGTCCACCGAGGGGTGCACACCCTGAGCCAGCGCGCCACGGATTCATTCGAAGGGGCCAGGACACGGATCGCCAAGCATTTGAATGCAGGGGACCCTCACCAGATCATCTTTACCCGTGGTACCACCGAAGGGATCAATCTGATCGCATATTCGTTCGGACAAACCTTGAAGAGCGGAGATGAGATCATCCTCTCTGCCCTGGAACACCACAGCAATATCGTTCCATGGCAAATGCTGGCCGAAAGAAAGGGGCTCACAATCAAGGTGATCCCAATGAACGACGCCGGTGAACTGGACATGGAGGTCTATGCAAGCCTGCTTTCCAAACGGACCGCACTTGTTTCGGTAAATCACATCAGCAATGCCCTGGGGACCATCAATCCGGTTGAAGAGATCATAAGCCTCGCCCATGAGGTTGGAGCCGTGGTCCATATCGATGGCGCACAGAGTGTTCCTCACATGAAGGTAGACCTGCAGAAGCTGGATGTGGACCTCTATACTTTTTCCGCCCACAAGGCCTATGGGCCAACCGGATTTGGCGTTCTTTTCGGCAAGCGATCCCTCCTTGAAGCCATCCCTCCCTTTCACGGAGGAGGAGAAATGATCGAAACGGTGACCTTTGAGAAGACCACCTATGCCGGCCTTCCTCATAAATTCGAGGCTGGGAC
>JAJLJK010000071.1:0-11917 GCA_033844885.1 Bacteroidota bacterium
GGCTTCTTCTCTTTCGAACTACTCATTGTCATCAGGCTTTGGAACAGCCGGCGACAAAGTTAGTTCTTGTCTTGGAAGTCCAGGCTTTTGATCCCAAGAGCTTTGAGAAACTGCTTGGCCTTGATCTTGATCGCCTCCTTGGTGTTGGTCGCTACGCGTTTTCCGAGTTTCTCATCAGGGCGCGAAAGGAAACGTGAATCACGGTATTTGAACCCGGGGCCGATCTCAGTGTAGAAATAGGTATAAAAGGATTTGCGCGATTCTCCTTCGGGGACATCGATCTTGGAATATCCGTGGGGTGAGTTGTCATCGGTGTAGAAGATCACGGCGCGGTTGAAGGTAGGGGAGATCTTGTCCCACATCTTCTTCATGTCCTTATCCCAAACCTCCAGATCCCCTCCAAAATGAGGCTCCCAGTTCTTGTTGAGGTAGATCAAAAGATTGATCCTGCGCCAAAGGTTGGCCTTGGGATTCATGTTCACATCGATATGAACATCCACATAAGATCCATTTCGGCCCTGGTGAACCCCCGATCCAAGGCTATCTGCGGTGGTCTTCAATCCTTCGATCCCGGTGATCTGACTCATGACCTCGGCAAATTCCTTGCTCTGGATCACATCTCTGACCTTGCCAAAGACAGGGTCCCAACGATCGAAGTGGTAATCCTCGCTCTTATCCTCGTTCAGACTTTTCCGCTTGACGTTCAAGGTGTCGATAGAAGGAAATACCTCAAACATCTTGGAGGCAACATCCTCTTGAAGGAAATTCTCGAGGACGAGGTGACGGTAAGGCTGAGCATTCTCGAATTTATCGTGGAGCTCCCGGATCTTGTCCGGTTGAAGGTATTCGGGGTTGATGACCGTATCGAGATTCATGACAATGTCAAATTTTTACGAAGATACAACGTTGATCGAAGCATCATTGTGATGATGCGGCTCCTTTTTTCTGTCGATCCGACAACCAGGACATGGTCTTGTAAAAGGTCCTAGGCAACCATTTATAGAATGGAATGGAGTTCACCTCCCAACCCCCGATCGTGGCAAACCACTTGTCCTTCTCGATCCTGCGGATCAGTTTTTGGGCAAACACTTCCGGCGGCATCCCATTTTCCTGTGCCGGACTGTTCTTGTTGATGGTCTCTCCATTTGGTCCCAAGGACCGGATCGTCACCTGGGTGTTGATGAATCCCGGGAAAACCACCATTACATTCAGTCCTTTGTTTCGGACCTCTTCTCGAAGACTTTCGAAATATCCCTTTAAGGCGTGTTTGCTTGCCGCATAGGCCGCCAAACGTGGAGAACCAAACCAACCCAGGATACTCGAAATGGCAACAACGGTTCCTGATCTACGCTCCAAAAGATGGGGGAGGAGGGCGCGGGTAAGATTGACCTGCCCGAAATAGTTGATCTCCATCACTCTTCGCTCCACCTCTTCTTTCATTTCCAGAGAGGTGCCAAGGTGACCGATCCCTCCATTGTTGATCAGGACATCCACCTTGCCAAATGCATGAATGGCATCTTTCACCCACTCTTCCGCTAGTTGACTTTGTTCAAGGTCCAGAGGCAGAATATGAACGTTTCCTGCCACGCACCCCATCGAAACTCGCTCCAACTCCTCTTTGCGTCGAGCAGAAAGAATGACCTTCGCGCCCTTTTGCGCAAAGGCATAGGAAAGAGCTTCACCAATGCCACTGGAAGCTCCGGTGATCCATACAACGGTATCTTTATTGATCTTCATCGTTCATCATAATCTGACACAAAGAAAAGGGATTGTTGGAAAGTGATGGAGGAGGGCTTCTTCAATGTCCCTCCACAAAGTGAAAGGGGATGGATAACCGGGTGTAGGTCTTTCCAAAGTGATGGATATCAGATTGGCTTTTTTCCGGATCCACCACTCGGATCACAATACCCGCAATACGTTCTGGGAACTTCTTTCCAACCTCGGCATAGATCCTCATGTCTCTCTGCGAACTATCGCCGATCAGGACAAAGGATTTTTCGGGAAAGAACCGCAAAAGGAATTCGATCCGATTCTGCTTATCATATTTCTGGGGTCTTCCGCCGAAGATGGCCTTCCACCAGTTGGGCTGCATTTGTTGTAGGAAGAATGGGCCATCGGGTAATCGGTTCACCTGAAAGAAGGCTTCCAAGAAAGGAAGGAGATTCCACTCGCTATCTGACACATAGAAGAAATCCACAGGATCCGGTAGTTCCGAGAACTCCTGAACTTTCCCAAAAAGTCGCTGAAGTTCTGGGGTGGCCTCACGCGTGTGAGCATTTCTAAAGACCAGTAATTTGAATTTCTTCCAGGGATTGGCAGCGCGTGAGATGATCAGGGTGTCATCAATATCGGATATGGCGCCTGCCTTGTCGGGATCGATGTGAAAAAAATATCCCTCACGGGTCAGTCCTCCGGATTCCCACACCCGGAACTCCCTTGGTAGTTGGTCGATATTGCCTCCATGCTCGAGGACCTCGAGCCTAAAATATCCCCTTGAGTCGGTTTCGATCGAATATGAATCGCCGTTCCACTCAATTTTTATGGATCGGTCCTTGATGGGTCGCACCCGATAAAGATCCAACGCATAAAGAAGGTTTTTCAATCGAGAGGTTTTCGGAGGAGGGGTGGATTTGGCCTTTCGGCGGATGAGGTGACCATGGATCATCAGTCCTCGTCGACCAAGGAGCCCGGGATAGAGCACGATCTGCTTTTCCATCATGATCCTTGCTCGTTTCGTTGTAAGATCAAAGAAAGGGCCTGGGGTCGAATCCGAGCCTCCACCAATGAGGTTTTTCCGATCGGTTCGCCATCCAGTTGGATCGTCTTTTCCTGGCCTAGTTTTACGGTGGCTTTGGTTCCCGAAAGAGTGATCATGTCATCGCCATAATCCGGTTCCATTTCCTCATCGATCGCAGTGAGCCCGGCATGCAGCAATCCCTTGGCTGTGAAATCACGGATGATCACAACTTCGAAGGCCCCATCATCCATGAGCCCCGATGGGTTGAAGACCACTCCGGTTCCCAATCGACGTGCATTGGCAATGGCAACCTGGTAGGCTTTCCCCTTCCATGCCCCCTGATCGGTCTCCACCTCCAGATCGAAAGGCTGATAACCGGGAAGAATATTGGTAAGTTGTTTGGCATATCCGGTCATTCCACTATCGCCACTCTCGTGGGATAATCGAACCATCTCTGCGTTGATCCCAATATCGCCAAAGTGAAGACAGGGGATATTATTGAGAAGGAGGAGATCGACCTTTTTTATCGACCGGGATAGAAAGAACAAATTCAAGGCTTCGAAGGGATCCGCCGGAAGGCCGAGCTCTCGCGCTAGGCCATTAGCTGAGCCCATGGGAATGATGCCCATCGGGAGATCCTCCTCCAGGATGCTCAGGGCCACCATGCGAACCGTTCCATCACCTCCAATGGCCGCGATCCGATCAGGTCGATTCCTTTGAACCTCTTCACGGATCCTTTTCTCATCCTCTCCATCACCTTGGGTTTCCAGGATCTTGGCGGGCAAGTTGAATCGGTAGACAAGAGAATCAAGGTGCTCCCGAAATGATGTTTTGTCCAGTCCCCCCGAGGTGGGGTTCAGGACGAGTAGGAAGGACATGGGCAATACTCTAAGGATCTTAAAAATATTGCTTTCCTTTGCTTTGACAAAGAAATCGGAAAGAGAGAAAAAGCAGTTGAAAAATCCATTGCGGGTTTGGGAAACTGTTTTATATTTGCAGCCCGATTGAGCAAAGCGCAAAAATTCTGTAAAGGACGATAGTATGAAACGGACATACCAACCTTCAAATCGCAAACGCAAAAACAAGCACGGATTCCGTAGCCGCATGGAGACTGCAAACGGCCGAAAGGTTCTTGCTTCCCGTCGTGCGAAAGGACGTAAAAAGTTGACCGTTTCTAGCGAAGGAAACTATAAAGGTTAATGATCTTTCATTGATACAACAAAGAAGGTGTTGCCCAGGGTAACACCTTTTTTTGTGCCCATTTGAAACCATTTTCTACACATGCCCAAGGATAATTCGATCAAATCAGTACTGATCATCGGAAGTGGACCGATCGTCATCGGACAGGCTTGCGAATTCGACTACTCTGGCTCACAGGCATCCCGCTCGTTACGCGAGGAAGGGATCGAAGTGACACTCATCAACTCCAACCCGGCAACCATCATGACCGACGAGGTCGTGGCCGATCACGTTTATCTGCTTCCACTCGAAGTGGAATCATTGGAGCAGATCCTAAAAGAAAGAAAGATCGATGCGGTTCTTCCCACCATGGGAGGTCAGACGGCCCTCAACCTTTGTATCGAGGCCGATAAACAAGGACTTTGGGAAGAGCACAACGTTCGCATCATTGGCGTAGATATTGATGCCATCAACATCACCGAGGACCGGGAAGAATTCCGAAAATTGATGGAGAAGATCGGTGTGGGAATGGCTCCATCGCAAACTGCTACCAGTTACCTCAAGGGAAAAGAGGTGGCACAGAGCTTTGGATTTCCACTCTGTATACGTGCCAGCTATACGCTAGGTGGCGCCGGAGCAACCTTTGTCCATACAAAAGAGGAATTTGACAAAGCCCTTTCGCGAGGGTTGGAGATCTCGCCTATCCACGAGGTCATGATCGACAAGGCCCTTCTGGGCTGGAAGGAGTTCGAGCTTGAGCTTCTTCGTGATAAGAATGATAACGTCATCATTATCTGTTCCATCGAGAACATGGACCCCATGGGGATCCACACCGGAGATTCGATCACCGTGGCCCCCGCCATGACGCTGAGTGACCACACTTACCAGCGTATGCGTGATCTCGCCATCAAGATGATGCGGAGCATTGGAACCTTTGCCGGTGGTTGTAACGTTCAGTTTGCCGTAAGTCCGGATGAAAAGGAAGAGATCGTGGCCATCGAGATCAACCCACGGGTGTCTCGTTCGTCCGCTCTTGCTTCCAAAGCAACAGGGTATCCCATTGCCAAGATCGCTGCCAAGCTGGCGATCGGATATAATCTGGACGAACTCTTCAACCAGATCACAAAGACCACCACTGCCTATTTTGAGCCTACGCTCGACTATGTCATTGTTAAGATCCCTCGCTGGAATTTCGACAAGTTCGAAGGCGCGGATCGCCGTCTTGGTTTGCAGATGAAATCGGTTGGAGAGGTCATGGGAATCGGCCGATCCTTTCAGGAGGCCATCCATAAGGCTGCTCAGAGTTTGGAGATCAAACGCAACGGCCTTGGAGCCGATGGAAAAGGATATACCGACCAGGATATCATCCTCGAAAAACTGGAAAAGGCCAGCTGGGATCGCGTATTTGTGATCTATGATGCGATCCAGATGGGCATCCCGCTTCGACGGATCTATGACATCACCAAGATCGATATGTGGTTCCTCAAGCAGATAGAGGAACTGGCTAAACTCCAGGAGGAGATCGAAAGCCACACGGTTGACACCCTTCCTCGAGAGATCCTCATGGAAGCCAAGATGAAAGGATTCGCCGATCGTCAGATCGCCCACATGATGCACTGTCTCGAAAGCGAGGTACACCACTTGCGCGGGAAGATGAACGTCAAGCGAGTTTGGAAACTCGTAGATACCTGCGCGGCCGAATTCCCGGCACAGACCCCTTACTACTATTCGACCTTTGAGTGGGATATGCAGGAAGGAAATGGAACGGCCTTCCCTGAGAACGAAAGCGTCTCCTCGGATAGAGAGAAGGTGGTCGTCCTTGGATCTGGTCCCAACCGGATCGGTCAGGGGATCGAATTCGACTACAGCTGTGTACATGGCGTCCTGGCCGCTCGTGAGTGCGGTTATGAGACCATCATGATCAACTGTAACCCTGAGACGGTTTCCACCGATTTCGATACGGCCGATAAACTCTACTTCGAGCCTGTTTTCTGGGAACATATCTACGATATCATTCTTCACGAGAAACCCAAAGGGGTGATCGTTCAGCTGGGCGGACAGACCGCTTTGAAACTGGCTGAGAAATTGAGCCGATACAATATTCCGATCCTGGGAACCAGCTTCGAAAGTTTGGATCTGGCTGAGGATCGCGGAAGTTTCTCGAATGTTCTTCGCGAGAATAACATTCCTTATCCCAAATTCGACGTAGCCACCAATGCGGATGAAGCACTGGATATCGCCGACGAGCTTGGTTTCCCCATTCTCGTTCGACCATCTTACGTTTTGGGAGGTCAGGGAATGAAGATCGTGATCAACAAGCAGGAACTCGAACACCACGTGGTGAACCTTTTCAAGGATTACCCCGGTAACCGCGTTCTGTTGGATCACTACCTTGATGGAGCCATCGAGGCTGAGGCCGATGCCATCTGCGACGGCGAGAATGTCTATATCATTGGGATCATGGAGCACGTCGAGCCCTGTGGGATCCACTCCGGTGATTCACACGCCACTCTCCCTCCATTCAACCTGGGCGAGTTGATCATGCAACAGATCAAGGATCACACCAAGACCATTGCGCTGGCATTGAATACGGTGGGATTGATCAACATTCAGTTTGCGATCAAGGATGATACGGTTTACATCATTGAAGCCAACCCAAGAGCTTCCAGAACTGTGCCCTTCATTTGCAAGGCCTATGGAGAGCCTTATGTGAATTATGCCACCAAGGTGATGCTCGGGGAAAACAAGTTGAGCGATTTCACGTTCAATCCAGAGTTGGAGGGTTTTGCCATAAAGATGCCTGTGTTCTCGTTCGATAAATTCCCGGATGTCGACAAGAATCTCGGTCCAGAGATGAAATCCACCGGCGAAAAGATTCACTTTATCAAGAACCTTAAGGATCCGGTCTTCAAGAAGATCTATTCTGAGCGGAACCTTTACCTAAGTAAATGATCATGGGATTGATCCGTTTCCTCCTCATCGTCGGGATCGCCTATTACCTGATCAAATGGATCAGTAGGCTTTTTCAACCTGCCACTCATGGACCCAGAAGCAGGGGTTCAGACAATGTGACCCTGCATTATGATCGAGAGAAATCGAGATCAAAGACCCCAAAGGATGCAGGTGAATATGTCGATTACGAGGAGATCGAATAACTTTGAAAGCCTTCCATTACGGGAGGCTTTTTTTATTGAATCGTCGAAAAATCCTACATTTAGTTAAATCAATCCCCAAATCCATGCGTTCGCTTATCTTCACTTTGGCCTGTGCTCTTCCGATCTTTCTAAGCGCTCAGATCGAGCAGGACCAAAACCCTTATATCCATGTACAGGAAGGTGCCTTTGCCTTCGCCTCTGTTTCATCCGGTGATAATGTTCCGGTCTATCAGATCGATGTGGATATGGTACGCCCCGACGAACTTCAGGAATCTCTGTATGATTTTTTCCGAAAGAATACGGATCTGAAGCCCCAGGTGGTGGAAAATGAAATGGCCGTGCCGGGCGTCGTAGTAAAAACGGTTCGCGAAAAACCCTTTGATATTTACACCCATGTTCAAGAAACCCGAGAGGGATCAAGGGTATATGTTGGCGTTCGCGATACTACCGGATTTATCAAACCCGATCATCCGGATTATGGACTTACCATGGAGCGAGTGGTAAAAATGAGGATCAATGAGGTAGTGGTGGATGCTCTGGAGCGTCGTCTCAAGAAGGAAGAGGACATCCTTGATGATTTTGAGGACGAATTGGATGATATCCGCGATGATATCGATGATAATCAGAAGGATATCCAAAGGAACGAGCAAAAGATCATCGAAAAGGAACAAAAGGTATCAGCACTTCAGGCCCAAACAGAGCAACTCCTTGGCACCTTGACCAATCAGAGGACCAGTATGGCGAGAGCGACTAGCAAAGAAGAGGAGAAATCGTTGAAGAGTTCGGTCAGGGATCTCGAGAAAGAGATCAAGCGAACCAACAAGGATATCGAGAACCTGAATGAGGATAAATACGATCTGCAATCGGAGATCCGCGACCTGAAATTTGAGATCGCCAAATTGACCGAGAAGCGCGATTCGCAGGCGGCAAAGATCTCGGAGCAAACGGAGAAGGTTCGACAGATCAAGGAAGAGATCGAAGGAATCAAACGTCTGATGTAATATGAAACGATGGATCATTTCCCTTTTGGCAGTCCTTATGGCTCAGGCCTGTGTCACCCAAAAGAAATATGATGCTATGGTCGCCAACCGTGATCGGCTGGTGAATGATAGTACTGCTTTGGAACAAAGGATCGATGGGTTGGAATCGGACCTGGATTCGTGCAATGAGCAATATGTTTTCAAGGAGAACCAATTGAATCGTGAGATCGACAATCTCCAAGCGGTCCTTGATCTGAAGGCACTCGAATTGGACGAGAAGAATCAGGTCCTAAAGGCCCGTGCCGAGAAACTTCGGGAGTTGCAGGAGTTGGTGGATCGCCAGCGGGCAGCTGTGGAGAACTTGAGGAAAAAGGTCGCCAGCGCCCTGATCGCCTTCAGCGATGCGGATCAGTTAAGTGTGGAGGTGGACAAAGGTCGAGTCAAGGTCAGTCTGTCTGAGGATCTGCTTTTCGAAAGTGGAAAGGTGGATTTGGATGAGAAAGGAAAGGATGCCTTAGGGAAATTGGCCGTGGTCCTGAAGAATAACCCTGATATCAATATCCAGATCGTTGGATTCACTGATACCGTTCCCATCCGCACCGCCCGTTTCAAAGATAATTGGGACCTCAGTGTGATTCGAGCCACAAGTATTGCACGGATCCTAACCGAAGAGTACGGGGTCAGTCCCAAGCGTTTGATCGCCGCAGGACAGGGTCAATACAATGCAGTGGCAACCAACGAGACCAAGGAGGGGAGAAGTTTGAACCGAAGGACCGAGATATTCCTGATCCCCAACCTGGATGAATTGTTCGGGATCATTGAAGAGACCGGAGAACCGGCTCCGAAGGCCAATTAGTCAAGGACCTTCAATCGGGGGAAACGGGTTCGCCAGAATTCGATCTTTGCTCGGTTGGAGAGCAGGATGGTGATATGGCGATTCAATCGTACCCGGATCTTTCCCTTTCCGTATGATTTCTTGTTTTCAGAGGAGGATTCCAACATACCTTTCAAGAACGAAGGTGTCAGACAATTCGTACTCTGCTCAAAAGATTTTTTTGATCACTCTGAGCCGATGGGTATGAGTGCGTAGTTCGGGATTGTAGATCCCGCTTTGATCGAGACGGTCTAGTCTCACTTTTCCACTGGCATGTAGGATGTAATTGTCCTCGAGAATGATCCCCACATGGATGATCTTGCCTTCCTGATTATCAAAGAACGCAAGGTCACCAGGCTCGGATTCTTCAATGAAGCTCAAGGCCACACCTTGAGTAGCTTGTTGGCTTGCATCCCGCAACAAGCGGTATCCTCCCATCTTGTAAACCATTTGTGTGAACCCACTACAATCAATGCCAAAGGGCGTACGTCCTCCCCAGAGGTAAGGAGCATTCAGGTACGAGTAGGCAAAATCGACCAGCCGTGATTTGGGCTGAGGTTCGCGAAGGGTCTCCCCGTTGTAGAGGTGGGTCATCCCCGGAAGGGCGATCCGACCGTTCTCAAGGGTTGGTAGGGAAGTGCCTTGCACCACCATGATATGTCCGAAGGGATCCTCCGGATCGGTGAGCATATCAACAGGCACCATGACCATGGGCGAATGCTTGATCCCTGCAATCTCCTTGTATTGTCCTTCTTCGATCTCGCGGTACTGTTTGCGGTCTATCCAGCCTTCATATTTGTCGTGGGAGAGTCGAATACGAACCCATTTGGTCCGTTTTTCAACGACCTTGAAAACATCCGCGAAAAGCGCCTGATTGACCAGCTCGCTGCGGTCATCGGGCTCGGCACGCATCGGGACAATGCTGAGGGGGCAAATGCCGTATTCCATGGCAGCAAAATAAAAAAAGCCACGCTGTGGTTGGAGCGTGGCTTTTGAAAAGTTGTGAACGGATCAGAGGCGCTCGATGACCATGGCGGAGGCGCCACCGCCACCGTTACAGATCCCGGCAGCTCCGAGTCGCGCGTTGTTCTGTTGTAGAATATGGATCAGGGTGACAATGATCCTAGCTCCTGAGCAACCCAATGGGTGTCCTAGAGAAACTGCGCCACCATTGACATTCGTACGGGCAGCATCAATGCCCAACAGTTGGATATTGGCAAGACCCACGACAGAGAAAGCTTCGTTGAGTTCAAAATAATCGACATCCTTGATGTCTACCCCGGCTTTATCCAAAGCTTTTGGAAGAGCTTTTGCAGGTGCCGTGGTGAACCACTCGGGATCCTGAGCCGCATCGGCATAACCCCGAATAATGGCCAATGGCTTGAGGCCTAGTTCCTCTGCCTTTTCACGACTCATCAAAACCAGAGCAGCAGCTCCATCATTGAGGGTGGAGGCATTGGCGGCGGTCACGGTTCCATCTTTTTGGAAGACAGGGCGAAGTGAAGGTACCTTTTCTGGCATCACATTCTTGTATTCCTCATCCTCGGCAAACAAGACGGGATCTCCCTTGCGCTGTGGAACCTCGACGGGAACCACCTCGTCCTTGAATTTACCGGCGCTCCATGCATCTGCACTGCGCTTGTAACTTTCGAGGGCAAAAGCATCCTGCTCCTCGCGACTGAAGTTCATATCCCGGGCGCATGTTTCCGCGCAATTCCCCATATGGACATTGTTGTAAATGTCGGTCAGACCATCGCGAAGCAATCCATCGACCAAATTCATATTGCCCAATTTGGTTCCGGTACGTCCATTACCCAGGTAATGGGGGACACTGCTCATATTCTCCATTCCACCGGCCACGACCACATCTGCATCACCCGAGCGGATCGCCTGAGCGGCCATCATGATCGATTTCATTCCGGAAGAACAGACCTTGTTTACAGTGGTACAGGGGACCTCTTTGGGGATGCCGGCAAACATGGCGGCCTGACGTGCAGGAGCCTGACCAAGGTTGGCCTGAAGGACACATCCCATCAAGACCTCATTGACCATATTGGGGTCAAGATTGATCTTTTCCAAAGCTCCTTTGATCGCTGTGGCCCCAAGCTGGGTGGCACTTACACCGGAAAGGCTTCCACCAAAACTTCCGATCGGGGTACGCACAGCAGATACAATAACTACATCCTTCATTATAAAAACGGTTAAATTTCCAAACTTTGCAGGCGCAAGGTAACGAAATACAGGCAAAAGCGGGGTCGCCAAAAGGCCTGAAAATACAGCATATGCGGAAGCTCATTCTCTTTATTCAACAGCACCATCAGGGGATCTACAATCTGTTCCTCTTCATGGTGACCGCCGGGGTAATCCTATACCTCTTTCCGCGTCAGGTGAAGTTCAAATATGAGTTCCAGAAAGGGAAACCCTGGATGCACGAGGATCTTGTGGCCCCTTTCGATTTTCCGATCCTGAAATCCGCTGCAGAGATCGAGGCCGAAAAGGATCAGCTTAGAAATGAGCGAAATATCTTCTTTCAGGAAAATTCAAAGGTTCCGATGACATCTGCAGAGGAACTTTCTGGAATTATCTCAGAAAAGGCAGAAAGACTTGGACTCAGACCCAAGCAAAAAGAAAGACTTTCTCTTACAGGGGATATTATTCTGGACAAGGCTTACCAATTGGGTGTGATCAGTTGGCCAGAGGATCTTGTCATTGGCGATGATAACATTTCATATATCACTCGAGATGGAGTATCGGAGGTTACATTCCCGCAAGAATTCATTCGGATCAACAATTTCTCGAATTGGTTGAATGAGGAGCCCTTGCTGGCGGATACCAATGACCGACAGTTCCTCAAACCATTACTGGTTCGGGTGATCGAACCGAATATCGTCTTTGATGCGGAGCGGACTGGCGCGGCGGTTCGATCCCAGGTAGAGAACGTCCTGAACACCAAGGGAATAGTCCAGCAGGGTGAGATCGTCATCTCACGCGG
>JAJLJK010000072.1:0-27164 GCA_033844885.1 Bacteroidota bacterium
CACGGTTCGTCAAAAGGAACTGAAATAACAATCATAATGGTCACTAAGGACAACCTATCGAATTCCATGACCTACCAGCAATACCGGGAGCTGATCGATCGGCTTGTAAAGGAAGGTAGGACCAGCGGAAATGAACAGACAGAAAAGCTTGTCAATTTCACCAGACTCAACCTATCACGCATTCGTCGATGGGAAAAGACATTCCATCCAGATCCGGAAACCGTTCGATCCATTGAAGGATTACCTGGAGAAGAGGTTTGGCTGATCATCACTGAGACCTGGTGTGGTGATGCCGCTCAAAATATTCCAGTGATCGAAAAACTCGCCTCGGCAGCGAACAACATTCAAACCAGATACGTTCTTCGAGACGAGAACCTTGAACTGATGGATGCCTTTCTGACAAATGGTGCCCGGAGCATCCCTAAATTGATCCGTATCGATGCAACCACGCAAGAGGTCATTGGTACGTGGGGACCTCGACCAAAGGTCATTCATGATAAGGTGATCGATTGGAAATACAATCAAAAACTAGATACAGAGACCTACCATGAACTTCTTCATTCATGGTACTTTCAAGACAAAGGAAATGAGATCCAGAAAGAATTCAGAACGTTCTCACAACAAACTGCAAGTGCGAGTTGTTAGATAATAAGTTGGGTAACCTTCCTCTTTGGTTTATTGGTTTGGTGTAAGGGTAGCTGTTTGATAAGGAAGGTTACCCTTTTTTATTTTCCCTTGAGGGTCTTGATAATCGTGACCATCGAATTGAATTCCTCTACCACCTTTTCCGAAACCTCGTCGTTGACCTTTTTCACCAGATCATCCAACCCCGAAACTTCCTCCTTTCGTATCTTATAGCCTTGTTTCATGGGGCCACCCTCAAATTCGATGTAGTAGAACTGATCGAGTGAATATACGACAATCCTCATTTTGGGGTGAGGAATGGTGGTTGCGATCCTCATAGAGTAAAGCGGAGTTTAACATTCAAGAGTCTCGAAGTGAGATAATTTGGGACAGCGTATTGATTGGCTGCGCTTGCATCACGGATCCAGAGATAAGATACCGGATTTTGTGTTTCCAAAAGATTGAATACTTCAAGGCCCACCCACATCGATTTGAAACCATTGAGAAATTTGATCTTGGATGTCTTTCCCTCTTCCTTAAGCACTTTGATGAATCCAATGTCCACTCTTCGGTAGGGCTTGGAACGGTAAGTTCGATCCTTGGGCTCGGACTTTGGTGGTCCAAAGGGGAATCCCCCTACATAGGTAAGGCCTAGGGTCACCCTAAAGGTGGGGTCCTTGGGAAGATAATCCTGAAAGAACAGGGAAAGACTGAAACGGTTATCTGTCGGCCGTGGGATGTAGCCGACCCCATCACCCTCAATATCCTCCTCGACCCTGAAAACCGAGAGACTAGCCCAGGATTCAGCGCCCTTCACAAACTCTCCATTGATCCTGAAATCCGCTCCGTAGGTTCGTCCTATAGCCTCATTTCTGGCGGAGTAACGAATGCGGACATTTTCCAATTCATAGGGGATCAAGTCGTAGAAGTCCTTGTAATAGATCTCGCTCACTAATTTGAAGGGACGGTTCCACATGGTAAAGACATGATCGGCTCCGGCGATATAGTGAATGGAAACCTGTGCTCGGATATTCTCATTGACCTCTCCTTCGAGACTTCTCATCTCCCTGTAGAATGGTGGTTGGTGATAGAATCCACCTGAAAGACGAAAGACCCAATTTTCCTCCCAGTCAGGTTGAAAGAATAATCCCATTCTTGGGCTGACGGTGGTTTGTCCATTGAAACTCCAAAAATGGGTGCGTACCCCGGCCTCTGCGCGCAGTAAACCTTGCTTGAGGTCCCATTTTCGCGAATAATTTAGGTACGTCATCAAACGAGTGGAAACGATGGAGGCGCGGGTGTCGTAGGAGTTCCATATCTCCAGTCCATTCGTGGGGGTGAAATACACCCGGTCGTTGATGATGCTATCGATCGTAGAAGGGGAGTGCGTTACACTGTAACCTGCAGAATCGATGCGTTCCCATTCCTTGTAGCGGTCGACAATATCATCGTATTCAAATTTTATTCCCCACTCAACACTCTGCTCATCATCCGCCCAAACCCCCCGGTGGGCAAAGCTTCCAATGATCGCATCCAACCGGTTCCGTGCATAATTCTGATATCCACCAACCCCACGGATCAGGGTCACTTCACCAAAATCATCACTTCCAAGGGAGGTGTTCAGTTCACCCAGCCGGTAGGCGCCGATGACATCAAAGTACTCCTGTTCAACAGTCTGATAACCGGAGGCAATGAATTGAAGATGGAGTAAGTTGTTGGGACGAAAGGAGGCGGTCAGGGCTCCGAATTTTGTATTGTAGGAGTATTGTTCCTGCCCCTCAAAGAAAACGTTCAGTTGTAGAGCTTCCTGAAAAGTACCAAAACGAGTGGTCCTTGAAGAGGGGACGACCTGGTAAAGGTTGGTGGCTAGATTTCCCAAAAAGGAGATATCCCACTTATCATTCAAGTGATGTGTCAACAAGATCTGACCATCATAGAACCTGGGCCGAAAATCTGCATCGGTATCCAATCCTCCTAAAAGAAGTTGGTTGGTCCTGTAGCGGAAACTTCCGATAGCTGTCCACTTTTTATTGGGTGTGATGCCTTCTAGGGTGAGAGAAGTTCCCATCAGACTTCCGGTAAATTGCAGACCGAATTCTGTTGGATCGCGATAAGCGATATCCAAAACGGAGGCCATTTTATCCCCATAGGTGGCATTGAATCCTCCGGCAGAGAAGGTGATATTATCGACCATATCCGGATTGACAAAGGAAAGCCCCTCCTGTTGACCAGCCCGGACCAAAAATGGACGATAGACCTCAATTCCGTTCACGTACACCAGATTTTCATCGAAACTACCCCCCCGGACGGAGTACTGGCTACTCATTTCGTTGTTACTGACAACTCCGGTAAGGGTTTTTATGATCCCCTCGATGCCGCCAGATGGACCGGTACGAAATTCAATGGACTTGGGATCTATCCGGACCGAATTGTCCAACCTATCTTGTTTATCTGTCACCTCGACAGGCCCGAGGATGTTTTCCCTTTCACGAAGGACCGGGTTGTGGATAATGATCTGTTGGGGCTTTGGAGAAACATTCAAGGTGTCTGGAAAATATCCCAATCGCGAGAAAATGATCAAGGTCGATCGATCCGCAGGGACAGTGATCTGGTAGGACCCATCTTCGTTCGAGATGGCGGTCTGTCCACGGTGTAGTATAAGAACTCCCTCTAAAGGGTTACCTCCGGACCCCATGACCACACCTCTGATCTGAGCTTCCTGGCCAAGGGCCATCATCCCAAAGAACAAAAGGGTCACGCTGAGGAGGAAATGCTTCCGCATTAAGATCACTTGTTTTTGAAGTCTCCCCGTTTGAGAGCTTCGAAGAATTGCGCCCAGGCAAATGGATTGGAGAGGGCACCGATGATGGCTGCACCTCCGTTGGCCCCATAATACCGACCTTCGTTGTAGAGGTTCTGCTCCTGCATCCTCATCATATAATCCTGCATTTCTCTGGCATCATATCCCATAGCTGCAGCCCGATCCTTCAATGCCTGAATGGCCAGGTTTCTCTGAGCTAGATCCATATCGGTGGTCGGGACCTGCATCGCCAGAAATTCGTCTTTGAATCGGTCTGGTGTAGGCCAGGGATAAAGGGTCACCTCTTGAAGAACGGTGGTATCCCGCGCAAGCGGAACCAGAGAGAGATAACTCTTTCCAGCCAAGGAATCGGGTACCCACAATTTTGCTCTCTTGAACCCGAGGGCGCTGAAAATGATGGTATCATTCGGGATGGCGGCAAACGAAAAGAACCCCTCCTCGTTGGTGATGGTTCCTTGATTTCGTCCCTGGACCCTGACGTGTACATTCGGGATCAATTGTTTTTCTCCATCCTTCGTGACGACCACGCCGGATATTTCCACCACCTTTTCCTTTTGGGCGAAGGCGATGGTCAAGGTCAGGCAGAGGATCAGTGTGAACAAGTTTCTCATTGGCATCAAAAATAACACGAATCAGGCGGGAAAATTTCATTTAACGTGAAAAATGGGCCTGAAAACTCGTTCGGTTTCCTCGGTCATCGGCCACTTCGAGAGAAAATACATGTTCCCCTGAGGGAAAGTCATCCTCGAATTGGTGATATAGCAGATCATACTTTGCATCGTACTCCATTAGGACCCATTTTCCATCGATGGTTGCCTTGTATTCCGAAAGTCCGCTCAGGTCATCCGACACCTTGATACGGATGGACCGCCACCCTGTAAGGTCCTTTCCGTTACTGATATTCAATGGGCGGATCACGGGGGGAATGGAATCCACACCAATGTAGAACGTTCCAAGATCTCTGGGGCGGGTTGATATTCTACCATTTTCCAGTTTTCCACCTTCGTAGTCCAGACGATTCCGATGGTCCTTTCGAAGGATGCAGAGTTGATTGCCGGGAATAGAAGAAAGAGCAGGAGGGACCGCAATGGAGAGATCGAAACGATGATGAACCGGAATATCCACCGGCTCAATGGAGTAGCGGGGGATGCTATCCTTTCCCATTTCCAACGAAGTGGTCAACCAAGCATCGGAATAAAAGGAACCCGCTTTGAATACAGCCTCCAGGCCATCGATCCTAAAAAAATTCACTTGTTGACAGGGGTATCGATTTCCATCAGGTGGCGAATGGTGTTCTGGGAGCACCCCAGCGATCCGAACTTCGATCTCGGTGGTATTCCCTGCCACATCCCCTGCAACCAGTCGAACCGTTCTGGTTTGTCCAGGAAGGACCTCTATGACCCCATCCTGTTTCAATTCGCCATACATTCGGAGCTCGTCACAGGGCAATCGAAAGGTTCTATGGGTCTTTCTCCCTCGATGGAGGTATTCACCATAATCCATGTGGGCGTTGATATACCTTGTCTCATGAAAGGCCAACCGCTCAGTATCGAAGTGAAACGTTTGAACTGAATCCACGTATTGGTCGATGAAGAAGATCCCATTGCTATTCCACGCACCATCCAACCGATCGATCACATAGGTCGATAATCCCACATTTCCATAGGCGCGAAGTGTCTTGGCCACTTTGAATCGATTGTTTCCCAAGGGGATGAGTTTTTCACGACCGTCTTCCACCCAGGAGTTCTCATCGAGGGGTACAAGGGTAATGTATTCCGGATCAGGGGCACGGTGATCAGGAACCTCAAATCCAAATAGAAGTGGATTGATGGGTTCTTCGGTACGAGTATCCCGGATCTCAAAGTGCAAATGGGGGCCTCCACTCCCTCCACTGTTTCCTGAAAGGGCGATGACATCGCCACTTTTTACTGGGAATGTGCCTTTCGGCGGATAGAGCTCGACCTCGAAGGTCTGATTTCGGTACTGAGCTCTTTTTACATAGGCCTGGATCTCTGTTGAAAACCGCTGAAGGTGGGCATATACAGTGGTAAATCCATTGGGATGTCTGACGTAAAGGGCATTCCCATATCCCCAGGGTGAGACGTTGATACGAACGATCTCTCCATCCGCGGCAGCGAAGACCTTCTTACCCTCACGACCCTCCGTCTTGATATCGATCCCGGAATGGAAGTGATTTCCCCTGAGTTCACCGAAGGTTCCCGAAAGTACCAATGGAATATCGAGGGGAGATCGAAAAGCGTCCTTGGGGTATTTGCCGGATTGCCCGAAGACAGGGAGTGAAAGAAAGGCGGTCAGAAGGACCAAAAGGTGTTTTCTCATGAATAAGTGTGGTTCAAAGCCAATGCCAAAAAACGGCTTGTGAAAGAAAAAAAGCAAAAAATTGCGCTCCAATTATGGGAATGTTACATTTGTGCATTGCATGAATGCGCCTATGAATAACGCTGAAAACCTTGCCAGAGACTTGAGGATCAAGCTTCAGGATCTGGCGAAGCGTTATCAGGCATTGCAGGATGAACGAATAAGTCTGTTGGATGCCAATGAACAATTGCAGCATTATATCGAACAACAGAAAGAACTCATCGAGCAATTACAAAGGCGAATTCATGATCTGAAGACGGCCAATGCGTTTGTCGGAGGCTATTCGGGCACCGACGAAGCAAAGGCAAGAATCAGTGCACTTGTGCGGGAAATTGACAAGTGTATAGCCTTGCTCAACGAGTAAAGCAACGAGTTTTGGACGAGATCCTAAAAATAAAAGTCTCCATTGCCAATAGGGTTTATCCTCTAAATATCCGCCGTTCGGAAGAGGAGAAGATTCGATTGGCGGTCAAGCGCATCAACGAAGCCGTTACGCGATTTGAGGAGAAGTATGCAGTGAATGACAAGCAGGACATCCTGGCGATGTGTGCGCTTCAATTCGCCTCGTTGTATGAAGGCAGGCAACTCGAAGGGGATCGTTTCAACAAGAACCTCGAAGCCGACCTTCAAGCCATGCATCGCGTGGCTGATGAACTCCTGGGCAGGTAATGTTTCGTTCTTTACCATAGTATCAGGATCAACAGTTTCCCCGCATTGATTCATAATTTTTGCTAAACTCAACGCGAATCTCACTAGGAGACCAGCTCGGTCTTTGTAGAGCAGGCCGCAACATGTGAAAGCATGTCATCCGAAAGGATGCAGCGGAAGGTCGATATCGGCCGGTGGTACTCCGATCCTGTTATATCAGGAGTTTAGACAAATCGCAGGATCAATGCGGGGTTTTTAATAACCAAACAACAATGAGTGAATTAACCACCTTAATCGTCGGTGTCATCGGCCTGGCAGTCGGAACAGGACTGGGCATCGTCGTATTCAAATATGGATTGAAGAAGCGGGCCGAAATGATCATCGAAGAGGCCACAAAAGAGGGAGAGTCCATTAAGAAGGATAAGATCCTTCAAGCCAAGGAGAAATTTCTGGAACTGAAAGCCGAGCATGAAAAGGTGATCAACAAGCGGGAGCAGAAGATGTCGGAAATGCATGCCCGTGTAAAAGAACAGCAATCCAAGGCCAGCAAGGCCATGGAGGATAGCAAACGCAAGGAGAGAGATCTCCAGAAGCTTCAAGAGTCCCTCGAGAGAAAGATCGAGGTCAACGATCGAAAGTCGGCCGAATTGGAACGTATGCACCGCTCACAGGTTGAGCAGCTTGAGGTGATCAGCGGACTTTCTGCCGAAGATGCCAAGAACCAACTTCTAGAAGCTCTTCGTGATGAAGCCAAGCACGAGGCATCCTCTTTTGTCCAGACTGCCCTCGAAGAAGCAAAGCTCACGGCCAATATGGAGGCCAAAAAGATCGTGATCCAAAGCATTCAACGACTTGCCACAGAGCAGGCGATCGAAAATTCGGTATCGGTCTTCAATATCGAGAATGATGATATCAAAGGTCGGATCATCGGTCGTGAAGGACGGAATATCCGAGCTCTCGAATCAGCCACCGGAGTGGAGATCATCGTTGATGATACCCCCGAGGCGATCATACTTTCCTGTTTTGATCCTGTTCGTCGGGAGATCGCTAGACTCTCATTGCATCGTCTGGTGAGTGACGGTAGGATCCACCCCGCCCGTATTGAGGAGGTGGTGAACAAGACCACCAAAGCGATCGACGAGGAGATCATTGAGATCGGAAAACGAACCGCGATCGATCTCGGGATCCACGGGTTACATCCCGAACTCATCAAGATGGTGGGTCGAATGAAATACCGTTCTTCTTACGGACAAAACCTTCTTCAGCACAGCCGTGAGGTAGCCAACCTTTGTGCTATTATGGCCTCTGAGCTCGGTTTGAATCCCAAACTCGCGAAACGCGCGGGTCTGTTGCACGATATCGGAAAGGTCTACTATGAGGAGACCGATGTGCCACACGCTATCCTCGGAATGCAAATGGCGGAAAAATATGGCGAGAAACCCGAGGTCTGTAATGCGATCGGTGCTCACCACGACGAGATCGAAATGAATACTATGATCTCACCCATCATCCAGGTCTGCGACGCCATCAGTGGTGCGCGGCCAGGTGCTCGTCGTCAGATCGCCGAGAGCTATATCCAGCGACTCAAGGAGTTAGAGGATCTCGCATTGAGCTTCAATGGAGTGACCAAGGCTTATGCCATTCATGCCGGACGTGAACTTCGTGTGATCGTGGAAAGTGAGAAAGTAAGTGATGCGGCTGCAGCCCAGGTAAGCTTTGATATCTCTCAGAAGATCCAAAATGAGATGACCTATCCAGGTCAGGTGAAGATCACGGTCATTCGAGAGACGAGGGCGGTGAATGTCGCCAAATAAGAATTTGATTCGATTCTAAGGAAACCCCGCAGTGGCGGGGTTTTTTTATTGGATCATTTCCAGCACACGGGTGATCATCCTCTCGATAATCCGATTGGGATCATTGGAGAACCTTCCGGATTCCCTTTCGGCAAGGATGGCATTCACTGATGCGACCTGGTGTCCCAGAAGGGAACCCAAACCCAGAAGCCCCGCTGTTTCCATTTCAAGATTGACGACCGGTCCGAATTTTTGGATCCAATCCGAAGTGGGTTGGGGGAGAACCCTTTGTGCGGGAGTAAGACGCAATGCCCTTCCCTGAGGTCCGTAGAACCCTGGAGCTGTATAGGTGATCCCCGTTTTCAGTTCATCCCCCGAAAGGGAAAGAGAGGAAGGGAAGAACCACAGATCTTCATGGTTTTCTGCGGGGATCCGAAATGGATCAGCATCTGGATAGAAATCCCATAGGCTATCGCAACTCAACGCCCCCTGACTCACCAAAATCGAATCGACGGATACAGAGGGATGGATGCTGCCTGAGGTACCTAGGCGGATCACCTGGATACCTATTGGATCTTCTAAAGGGATCCCGGATTGAAGATCCACATTGAATAAAGCGTCCAGTTCGTTCCAGAAAATGTCGATGTTGTCGAGCCCCATTCCTGTTGACATCACAGTGATCCTTTTTTCACCGATCCTCCCTGTATGGGTGGTGAATTCACGATGGGATCGCTTTAATTCGACCGAATCGAAAAACCCGGATACCTTGGATACCCTACCGGGATCGCCCACGGTGAGTACGGTTTCAGCAACCTCTCCACGGCAAAGATCAAGATGGTAAAGGTTTCCATGGTCACCAAGAATGAGTTCTGAGGGTTTTCGTGACATACAAGTGGATTTCCGTTAATTTAGCGACCTGAAAATACAACGCCCTGCCTTATGGACGAAAAGACCCCTAAGATCCTGGTTCCGATCGGTTTTTCGGAGCAATCCATTCTCGCTCTCCAAAATGCCCTTCATTATGCGAAAGCCCTAAAGGCGGAGATCGTCCTCCTTTCGGTGATCGAAGAGGCTGGCATCCTCGGACGCCTTTTTTCTTCTTCCGAAGAAGGTGAATTGGAGAATATGAAGAAGAAGATCGAGGACAAGCTCAAGGAGATCGCAACCGAATATTCCCGAAAAGGGAATGTATCCATTACCACAATGATGGCCAATGGGGTGGTTTACGAAGAGATCGCCCGGGTCGCCGAACTGCTGGATGTAGAAATGGTGATCATGGGAACCAATGGGCGTCCCGGGAACTTCCAAAAACGAATGATCGGCTCCAATGCTTACCGGGTGGTAGCCTCGGTCAAGGCACCGGTGGTAACGGTAAAAGGGGTTATCAACCCTGATAAATTGGATACGATCATCTTTCCTATCGTCCTTGACAGAAAGTCCAAGGAAAAAGTGGCACCCGCGATTCACTATGCCCGTTTATTCAATGCCAAGATCAAGGTCGTCGCAGTGGCGAATTCCGAGACCGAACGCAAGAAATTAAGACCTCATGTTGAGCAGGTGAGCAAATTCTTCAGGAGTAAGGATGTGAATGCTGACCATGAGATCATCCCATCCGAGGGTAAAAAGCTTCATGAGGCCATTCTGGATTATGGGGTTCAGAACCAAGGAGACCTCGTCATGATCATGGAGGATACTGACGAAAGTACCATTCGCTTGTTTGGTAGTGATGCAGAGAAATTTGTCTATTTCGCGGATTTCCCGGTAATGTGCATCACTCCGAGTTTCAGTCGATACGAAAACATGTTTGCAAACTGGTGATATGGGGACTGTCGAGATCGTAACCATTGGGGATGAGATATTGATCGGCCAGACCGTGGATACCAACTCGGCATGGTTGGGTGAGAATCTTAATTCCATTGGTCTGGAGATCCGGCAGATCAGATCCATACCTGATACGAGAGAAGCTATCATTCAAGCCATGGACTCGGTTTTCCCATCCACCAAACTGGTCATCGTGACCGGAGGATTGGGACCCACCAAGGATGATCTCACCAAATATACCCTCACCGATTACTTTGGTGGAGAATTGGAATACCACCCGGAGATCTTTGAACATATCATCGAGCTATTCTCAAGATTTGGCCGAAAGCCCAATGATCTCAATAAGAATCAGGCATGGCTTCCCAACAATGCAAAAATCCTCAAGAATGATAGGGGAACAGCCAGTGGGATGATTTGGAAGAAGGACGATCGATATTATGTTTCCCTTCCAGGAGTACCTTACGAGATGAAACACCTGATGAAGGAACACATCCTTCCATGGGCGAAAGAGGAGCTGGTAGATGGGCACATCCACCATCACACAATACTCACCCAGGGAGTTCCGGAAAGCGAATTGGCCACCATGCTCTCAGATTGGGAGGAAAATCTACCCAGCTTCATCAAATTGGCCTACCTGCCAAGCCCCGGCATGGTAAAACTCAGATTGACCGCTCGCGGAACAGATTCCGAGAAAATGGAAAAGGCTCTGGAAGAGGAAGCCTCAAAGGCAGAGTCCATTTTGGGAGATGTGGTCTATGGGGAAGATGATGACAGATTGGAGATCATTGTTGGAAACCTTCTGTCCGAACAGGGATCCACCCTGGCTACTGCCGAAAGTTGCACCGGAGGTCAGATCGCAACTATGATCACATCTGTGGCAGGAAGCTCTAAATATTATCTGGGGTCCATTGTCAGTTATGCCAATCTCGTCAAAGAGAATCCACTTGGGGTCACAGATGAGGCACTCCGTGAGAATGGAGCTGTAAGCGAGGTGGTGGTCCGACAAATGGCAGAGGGCATACACAATCTTACCGGGGCAGATTATTGTATAGCCACCAGTGGAATTGCAGGCCCTGGAGGAGGATCTGAAGAAAAACCTGTTGGGACAGTTTGGATCGCATTGCGAACTCCACAGGAGACCTTCGCGAAGAGATTCCAATTTGGCAATAAGCGAGATACCAATATTCGAAAAACCTCTTTGATGGCTCTTGACATGCTTCGAAAGAGCCTTCGAGGTCAGAAGGTACTAGCATAAAAAAAGCCGCCCACTTGGGCGGCCTTTTTATTTTACGATCCGATCAAAGCATGGATGTAGGGCAAACATATTCTGTGATCGGAAGCTCAGTCTCTTTCTGGATCCCACTGAATCCTTTGTGAACATTCACCAGGTTCTGGTACCCATTGGCCTTGAGAATGCTGATGGCTACCACACTGCGATAACCTCCGGCACAATGGACCAAATAGGTCTTTTCTTTGTCGAGGTCATTCACATGTTCATTGATATAATCTAGGGGGTAGTGGATGGCTCCTTCAATATGTTGGGCAGTGAATTCGCCATTCTTTCGCACATCCACGATATTGGATTCCTCTCCATTGTAGAGTTTTTCCAATTCTTTTGGTTCGATACTGGTAACGGTTTCGATCTCTTCACCTGCATCCATCCAGGCCTGGATTCCTCCTTTTAGGAAGCCCTTGGCCTTGTCATAACCCACTCGAGAAAGACGAGTGACCACTTCTTCTTCACGGCCTTCGGGAGCGATGAAGATGATAGGTTGGTGGATATCGTGGATCAAGGCTCCGACCCACATGGCAAAGTTTCCATCAAGGCCGATGAACCATGAGCCCGGAACATGCCCCTCTTCGTATTCGGGGGTATTCCTCGTATCAAGGACCAGGGCACCTTCCTTACGGAGGTTTTTGAATTCCTCAACAGAAAGTCCTTTCACCCCACGGGTCAGGACCTCGTCAAAGCTTTCGTACCCCATTTTATTCATCATGGCATTCTTAGGGAAGTACTGAGGTGGGGGAAGGAGACCCGTAGTCACTTCCTTAATGAACTCCTCTTTTGACATATCCTCGCGAAGAGCATAATTTGTCTTCTTCTGATTCCCCAGAGTATCCCAGGTCTTAGAGCTCAGATTCTTTCCACAAGCGGATCCTGCTCCATGGCCAGGGTATACGATCACATCATCCGATAGTGGCATGATCTTGTTTCGGGTGGATTCGAAGAGGTATCCGGCAAGATCTTCCTGGGTCAGGTCGGATTTGATCGCGAGATCAGGTCGGCCAACATCTCCAATGAAAAGGGTGTCCCCTGTAAAGATGGAGTGTTCCTTTCCATTCTGGTCAATGAGAAGATAAGTGGTGGATTCCATGGTATGACCTGGAGTGTGGAGTACACGGATGGTCACATCCCCGACCGGAAAATCCTGTCCATCATGGGCAACCAGAACGTCGTAATTTGGGGTCGCGGTGGGACCGTAAACGATGGTGGCACCGGTTTTGGCAGAAAGGTCGAGATGGCCAGACACGAAATCCGCATGGAAGTGCGTCTCGAAGATGTACTTGAGTTCTACACCATCTTCCTTGAGTTTATCAAGATAGGGTTGTGTTTCGCGGAGAGGGTCGATAATTGCGGCCTCTCCATTACTCACAATATAATAGGCCGCTTCTGCAAGGCAACCCGTATATAACTGCTCAACTTTCATAACGTGTTCGATTTAATTTGATTCCGGGGCAAAAATAGGTTCACCCCAAAGGGGAAATCGTGACACTTATCACAATCGTCAAAGGTCGATAATTTCTATGGCATTTCTGGAAAGCTTGATACTACCCTGTCTTTCAAGTTGCTTGAGAAGTCTTGAGATCACTTCTCTTGAACTGTTCAGGTCATTGGCGATCTCCTGATGGCTGGTGCGGATAGTGTTCTTTCCCTGGATCCGGGACCTTTCCAACAAGTATTTGACGAGACGGTCATCCAGCTGAGAGAATGCAATGGAATTGACCGTGTTCAACAATTCCTCAAAACGGATCCGATAAGTATTCATTACAAAGCGCTTCCATTCGGGATATTTGTCCATCCACTCATCCAGCCTGGCGGCTGGAACCCCAATAAGGACCACGGGTTCTTCAGCGATCGCTTCGACCTCACTTACCTGTTTGTTCATGCAACAGGTCAGGGAGGTGGCACAACTTTGTCCTTCATCAATATAATAGAGAAGGATCTCGTGTCCCTCATCATCCCGTCGGATGATCCTCATGCTGCCCTCCAAAAGAAGGGGCACAAATGGGATGGGGACCCCGGTGTCGATGATGATATCTCCCGCTTCATATTCGTAGAGATGACCCTCCTGGGCGATGTCATTGATCAGGTCCTCGTTGGTGAATTGCGGAAACCTACGATGTAGAAGATCCAGGTCAAGCATGGTTTCATTTGGTTACAGTGGCAACTGTCCAAAGTAGGAAAAAACTGAACCCTCCGCCACTTCATTTATCCACAGTTAAACCCCTAAAATTGTTGAAAGTTTCATGGCTCAAAATTCGGATGTTCTCTTCCATTCCATGTACTTTAAGCATATCACTTCAACCCCAAGATTATGCCCTCAACCTCCCGAATGAAAGAGAGAGACCGTAAGATCTTCGTCCTTGATACATCGGTGATCCTCTACGATCATAATGCCATAATGAATTTTGATGAGCACGATGTGGCCATTCCGATCCCTGTGCTCGAAGAATTGGATGAATTCAAGAAGGGAAATGACACCAAGAACTATGAAGCCCGTGAGTTCATTCGTTTCCTGGACAAGAAAGCGCAAGGCAAGCTTCTGACCGAATGGAACTCCTTGAACGGCCCGAAAAGAGGCAAGTTCAAAGTGATCATGAGTACGGAAAATCCGGAACGAGATGCCACGCGGATCTTTGCCGGAAAGAAAATGGATCACCTGATCCTCAATGCGGCACTCACCCTTGCCCGCGAAGAGCCCAATCGGGAAGTGATCCTGGTGACCAAGGATATCAATTTGCGCCTCAAAGCAAAGGCTCTCAGCCTAAGGGCAGAGGATTATGAGACCGGAAAGATCCAGGATCTCCAGAATTTCTACACCGGCAAGGAGGAGGTGACAGGTTTTCCACAGAGGCTTTTGGACAAGCTATATAAGGTGGGTCACCTGACGTTGGATGAATTGACCAAGGGAACCAAGAAACTCAAACCAGAGAACAACAAGTTCTATATTCTAAAAAGCACGAAGGCCAGTGGATTGGCATTCTACAATGCTTTTACGGAGCGGCTTGAGCAAGTAGAGAAGAGGTCGTACTATGGGATCAAACCCAAGAATGCGGAACAGACCTTCGCCCTCCATGCGTTGATGAACACGGATATTAAACTGATCAGTTTGACCGGGGTTGCTGGAACCGGAAAGACCCTATTGGCTTTAGCAGGGAGTATCGAACAGCGTCGAGATTTTAAACAGATCTACCTGGCGCGGCCTATTGTCCCGTTGAGCAATAAGGATATTGGATACCTTCCCGGGGATGCTCAGGAAAAGGTGAACCCCTATATGCAGCCACTTTGGGACAACCTTCGGTTCATCCGGAACCAGTTTGACGAAAGGGATAAGCAATTCAAGCAGATCGATGAGATGGTCCAAATGGATAAGATCATCGTGGCTCCCCTCGCTTACATTCGAGGAAGGAGTCTCAGCAGCGTCATTTTTATCGTCGATGAGGCACAGAACCTCACACCTCATGAGATCAAAACGATCATCACCAGGGCAGGGGAGAACTCCAAATTCATCTTTACCGGCGATATTCGGCAGATCGACACCCCTTATCTGGATGAGCAGTCCAATGGACTCAGCTACCTGATCGATAAGTTGAAAGGTAACAAGCTTTATGCCCATGTGACCCTCGAAAAGGGAGAACGGAGCGAACTGGCCAATGTGGCGAATGAGCTATTGTAAGGGGGAATGTATTGGGAGTTGAGGATTCGTAATGCAGAATGGATAGTTGACAATTGACAGTTGGTGATTGACCATTTGCAATTCAGGATTCAGGATTCAGAATTCAGAATTCGGGATTGAGAATGGGCGATTAAGAATTAAAAATGAAGAATGGAGAATTGGGATTGGTAGTTGGGAGTTGACGATTGGAGATTGATGATTCAGAATTCAGAATTCGGTATTGAGAATTGGCAATTTGGCAGGATCATTTTTGGATCAACCGTTCCCTGAGCTTGTCGAAGGGCGGTTGAGTTTGGGGATTAAGAATTAAAAATGAAGAATGAAGAATTGGGATTGGTAGTTGGGAGTTGGGAGTTGACGATTGGGGATTGACCCCCGAAGTGTCGGGGCAAGGATTTAAAATTCGGGATTGAGAATTTAAAATGAAGGATTTAGAATATGGGATCCAGAATTCATCACTCCTCACTCTTAATTCTTAATTTTTCATTCATCATTCATCATTCATCATTCATCATTCATCACTCCTCACTCCTCACTCCTCATTTCTCCCTATAAATTCTGATCTCTCCTCATAAAGTTATCCACGGTGGGATGTAGAAGATTTGACAAACAATTTGTTTTGTCCAAATCAAATATTCTCCGTTATTTTGCAAACCCATTTTGAAGGTACAGCATTAAAGCCGATAAGCGATGTCAAGAGTTTGTGAACTTACCGGGAAGAAGGCGATGACAGGAAACCATGTTTCCTTCTCAAACAAGAAGAACAAGCGCAAATTCAACGTGAATTTGACTACCAAGCGTTTCTTTGTTCCCGAAGAAGGTAAGTGGATCACCCTGAAGGTTTCCACCTCTGCCATTAAGAACATCAATAAGAAAGGAATCAGCGCAGTCTTGAAAGAGGCTCGTGCCAATGGTTTTACCACCAAGTAATAAACCACAGCGATCATGGCTAAAAAAGGTAACAGAGTACAGGTGATCCTCGAGTGCACTGAGCACAAAGAAACTGGCATGCCCGGTACTTCACGGTATATCACCACCAAGAACAAAAAGAACACTCCAGATCGCATGGAGCTTAAGAAGTACAACCCCATTCTTAAGCGCATGACCGTTCACAAGGAGATCAAGTAATAACCACCAAATAAGTCTGAATCATGGCAAAGAAAGTAGTTGCTACCCTGAAGAAAGAAGGTGGTTCAGCCATGTTCACCAAAGTGGTGAAGATGGTCAAGTCACCCAAGACCGGATCTTACTCTTTCGAGGAGAAGATCATCAACAAGGACACTGCAAAGGATTTCTTCGCACAGAAGTAATTTCCTTTAGGATCTAAATAAGGAACCCCGTTCTGCAACCAGTGGAACGGGGTTTCATTCATTCTGGACCCGGTCAATACCGGGATGTTTGGGCAAATCGCCATCTTTGTACGCTAAATCGAGGCTCAATGGGCATTTTTGACCGCTTCTTCTCCAAAGAAAAAAAGGAGTCCCTTGACAAGGGGCTTGAAAAGACCAAGGAAAGCGTCTTTTCAAAATTGACACGGGCCGTGGCCGGAAAATCCACGGTTGATGCAGAGGTACTGGACAATCTCGAGGAAGTATTGATCACCTCTGACGTAGGTGTGGATACCACAGTGAAGATCATCGAACGGATCGAAGAAAGAGTGGCCAGGGATAAATTCCTCAATACCCAAGAGTTGAACTCCATACTGAGACAGGAGATCGCGGGGTTGCTCTCAGAAAGTGACCATGGAATGGGGACAGAATTTTCCGTTCCCTCTGAAAAGAAACCCTATGTCATCATGGTTGTTGGGGTCAATGGAGTGGGTAAGACAACCACCATTGGAAAACTTGCTAATGCCTTCAAGAAACAAGGACTTCAAGTGGTCCTTGGAGCGGCCGATACCTTCCGTGCAGCAGCCGTAGACCAGCTTACCATCTGGTCAGAGCGAGTAGGAGTACCCATTGTCAAACAGGCTATGGGATCCGACCCTGCATCAGTAGCCTATGATGCGGTCTCAAGTGGAGTCTCTAAAGGCGCCGATGTAGTGATCATCGATACTGCAGGACGCCTTCACAATAAGGTGAATCTAATGAATGAACTTTCCAAGATCAAAAGGGTCATGCAGAAGGTCATTCCAGATGCTCCTCATGAGGTCCTCTTGGTCCTTGACGCCTCTACCGGCCAAAATGCCATAGAGCAGGCGCGTCAATTCACCAATGCGACAGAGGTGACCGCCCTGGCACTTACCAAACTAGATGGGACGGCCAAAGGAGGAGTAGTGATCGGGATCAGTGATCAATTCAAGATCCCGGTGAAGTACATAGGGGTAGGTGAAGGTATCGATGACCTTCAGGTTTTCAACAAAGTGGAGTTCGTGGACTCCTTCTTCAAATAGTACAGGACGGCCCTTTTGGCCAAATGATGAAAGCATATGCGGACGAAGACCTATCGCAAGAACAAGATCAATGTGGTTACCCTTGGATGCTCCAAGAATATTTATGATTCGGAGGTCCTGATGGGACAACTGGCTGCCAATGGAAAGGATGTGACCCATGAGGCACCTGAAAAGGAAGAGGGTAATATTATTGTTATCAATACCTGCGGTTTCATCGATAACGCCAAGCAGGAGTCCATAGATACTATCCTTTCTTATGCCGAAAAGAAGGACAGGGGACTGGTCGACAAGGTGTTTGTCACCGGCTGCCTTTCAGAACGATATAAGCCGGATCTTGAAAGGGAGATCCCAGATATCGATGCGTGGTTCGGGACCCGCGACCTGCCGAAACTCCTAAAGGCGCTAGGTGCAGATTATAAGCACGAACTTGTCGGTGAGCGACTGACCACGACTCCCCAACACTTTGCCTACATGAAGATCTCCGAAGGGTGTGATCGCCCATGCTCTTTTTGTGCGATCCCCTTGATGCGCGGTGGTCATCGAAGCACACCTATCGAAGATCTTGTTAAGGAGGCGGGTAAACTGGCCAGCAAGGGAGTTCGTGAATTGATCCTCATCGCTCAGGATCTTACCTATTATGGCTTGGATATCTACAAGAAAAGAGCACTTGCAGATCTCTTGCGAGAGCTGGTCAAGGTCGAAGGTATAGAATGGATCCGATTGCATTATCTCTTTCCCACCGGATTTCCGGAGGATGTTCTGGATGTGATCCGCGAGGAACCCAAGGTCTGTAACTACATAGATATTCCATTACAGCACATTGCAGACCCCATTCTAAAATCCATGCGTCGTGGAACGACCAAAGAACGTACGGATGCGCTTCTTTCGATGATGAGGGAAAAGGTCCCCGGGATCGCTATCCGAACCACCTTGATCACCGGATATCCAGGCGAGACCGAAGAGGATTTTCAGACCATGAAAGAGTGGGTACGCGAACAACGATTCGATCGATTAGGGGTTTTCACCTATTCGCATGAGGAGAACACGCATGCCTTTGCCCTCGAGGATGACGTTCCTGATGAGGTCAAGCAGGAACGGGCGGATGCGATCATGGCGGTGCAATCCGAGATCAGTGAAGAACTGAACCAGGGAAAGGTAGGAAGGACGTTCAAGGTCCTTATCGACCGAAAGGAAGGGGATCATTTTGTAGGTCGAACGGAATTTGACTCACCGGATGTCGATAATGAGGTCCTGATCCCTGCAGGCGAGAATTATTTGAGGATCGGAGATTTCGTTCAAGTAGAGATCGTGGGCTCCGAAGCATATGACCTCTTCGGAAAAGTGATCGATTAAGGTACCTGAACCATTTTGACCAACTGAACCGATCCATCCTTATAATGGATCCTGCATAGATATATTCCAGGCGGTATTTGCCGTACATCCATCCCATCCGGTCCCGGTTGGGCCTGGAGGAGGATCTTACCACCGGAACTCATCAATTCTACCTCCCGGATATCCCATAATCGATTGAAATGCAGTACACCATTACTTGGATTGGGATAGACAATGGCGTTCGATTCATCAAATGGATGCGGTGAGGGTTCGTTGATGGGAATGATACTTTCTCCAAGTTCTTCCAATCCATTCAGGTCAAAATGGGTGACCCTGATCTTTCCTACATACCTTCTTGGAAAGTCAATGATCATACTATACCGTTCACCTGGATAGACCACCAGCGATCCTGTTTGGAAAGGTTCGGGAAGTTCCCTTCCATCCGATGTATGTACCTCGCCAATGATCCCTGGAGGTAGATCGATCCTTATGCCGGAATAGGCAATGTTCATCAATCTTAGAAGTACACGCTCATTTCCGGGGGTCTGAATATGCGTGTAGGCTGAATCATAGACCATTTGTCGCGATAGGCCGTTGACGAGAAAGTGATCCGCCTCGAACTCAATGAAACTTCCACCCGTAGTGTAATCGTCATTCCAGGCTCTTTCCATATCTGAAAAAAGAAGGGGATATTCCCGATCGAATTTTGGTCCCCCAGGAAATAATTCATCCGGTTTCTCTGAGTCTACGATCAGCATCCCATACATTCCCATGGTGAGGTGCAGGGTGGTGGTTACATGACAGTGATACAGGTAGTTGCCTGTGTGGTTGGCAACAAATGAGTACGTTGCCCACTGCCCATTGAGGACATAGAAGCTCGTATGTGGAACCCCATCGTTCGCCTGATCGACGTCAAGACCATGCAGGTGGATGGTGTGCCCCTCTTCCGAGGGATTGAAAAAATGAAGATTGACCGTATCCCCAAGTCTGACCCGAAGGGTAGGAGCGGGCAGGGAAATCCGAGACGATAGAGTCTCAGGATCAAGGAATCCATATCCCCAAATATTGGTGAAATGCCCATCGTAAAGTGGATGCACTCCATCCATTCGACTTGCCAGGTAAAAATCCACGGTCCGGGCACCCAGGGTAGATCCGAAAGTCAAAAGGAGTATGGTCAAAAGTTTATTCATGGCATGATCATCAACATGGTGATCATTCCTCCAGGATAGTTTCCATCCATGGTAACAGAAACCAGATTGTGATCATGGACCGGATACATTCCAGGTTGATGAGGAACCAATTCAAGGACCTTGATCTCACCCGGGAATAAGGGAAATGTATCTTTGAGCCATCCTTCCATGGATCGACATGTGCTTTTCAGGATGCGTACGTGGTAACCATGAAAATGAAGACTGTGATGGCTACTTGAAGAGTTCAACACGACGATATGTAGGGTATCACCAACATGTCCTTTCACCACCGCCAGGGTATCTTTTCGGGTTTGAGGAAACCCTCGGTTATTGAAGGTGAATGCCGAAGGCCATTTGGGAATAGAAAATGATTCTTGCCTTCGGATCCTTTCCAAGGTACCCCTTTCGTATGATTTCAGATTCCAGTAGAACCAACCATCAGATTTCAAAGGGCATCCCACCACGGTCGATAATCCCGCATAGGATTCACCTTCATCCTTACTGTTCATTCTGACCCAGGTCCCCTTTTCGGGCGATGGGAAATGGATCGTGGCGTATTGACCCGCTTTTATTTCCCTTTCCCAATTCCAATCCTCAATAAAAAGAACTTGATCTCGATCGGTCGAATTCAGGATGACGTAAGAGATCTCCTTTTCGTCGGAGATCAGGATGGGTGCGTTGGTAGAATCCTTTGCATGGAGCCCCTGAATGACGGTCACCGGGTACTGGAAAGATCCCACCTTGAGATCAATATGACGAATAGCCAATGTGTCTGATGCATGTGCATACATCGAGATCAGGACAAAGGTCAGGGGTTTCCAAAGGGATCTCACATCAACAAAGATAATGAATGTCAGTAGGTTAGTATCCCTGATAAGGAACCTCTACCTCGCTAAAAACGATACCATGGGATTTTAGTTCTTCCAACATGGGTTCGTAAACTTCCTTTTGAATGGGAATATGAACCCCGGGTGTATGGATCGTTCCATTCAGGATGAGTTTGGTAGCCATTCCGACAGGCAATCCTACGGTTTGAGCCATGGCCGTGTCTCTGGCATTGTTTCCGATCTTCACCATCGACGCTTCGATCATCCGTTTCTCTCCATTCAATTCGAACCCGAATTTGTGCCACATGACGACCATGTCCTTGTCATTGGGTTCCAGGTTCCATTTTTTCATCAGTATATGCTGCAAGGCCTGCGCAGGGGTAGCTTTTTTCAATCCTAGTTTTTCGTTATCAAAGATCCCGAGCCATTGAAGCTTTTCCATGACCGGATCATCCTGAGGGATATTCAAATAGTGCATCAGCTTCAGCTCGACCGTATCCACCGGACTATAGGCAAGGAATGTATTGATCAGATCGCGATGGGTCATATTCTCCGAGTCATCGAGAATGTAGCTATCATCCGTCATCCCCAACTTGACAAAGACATCCCATGCCCGGCAGAATCCGGGTCGACGGAGGGTGCCGCGGTAAATGGTCGGGATCTCATCGAGACCATAGATACTACGATAGCGCAGGGAGTCGCGATTGGCATATCCCTCAAATCGTCCCCAGCCTTCAATATCAATGACCTCAGTTCTCCGAAAAAGTTGGTGATGAGGAATGTACTTGTATTTTCCACACTGAATGAATTTCACCGCTCCTCCGGATCCTGCAAGGACCACATTACGAGGATTCCAGGTGAATTTGTAATTCCATGGATTGTTGTCGCTTTCGGGAGCCACCAAACCGCCTGTAAAGGACTCGAAGATGAGCATCTTCCCACCCTTGGATTGGATTTCATCCAGTACCTTTTTAGCGCTTAGGTGATCGATCCCCGGATCGACACCGATCTCATTCATGAGGATCACCCCGGCCTCTTGGGCCCTTTCGTCGAGTGCCTTCATCTCATCGCTGATATAGGAGGCGGTGACCATGTGTTTTCGGTTCTCCACACAATCTCTTGCTACTTCCATGTGCATATGTGCTGGAAGCATGCTGATCACAATATCTGAGTCGCGGATCATATTGATTCGCGTAAAGGCATCATTGATATCCAGAAATCCGGAAGTGCCCCGCGGGTGGTCCTTTACCTTTGAATGCGCAAGATCGGCATCCTGATCCACGACGGTAACAAACCAATCGTTCTTCTCAGATTCCTTCAACAGGTAATTGATCAGGGCAGAAGTTGACCGGCCCGCTCCGATAACGAGAATTTTCTTGGTCATGTGTAGCAAAAGTTGGGGTTCATAGGGTGAGACAAATGTAGGATTTTGCATTTCTCGACCAAGGTGGATGAAAGGGTTTCGTAGTTTTGGCCCATGCTTAGGATCGGGTCCATCTTGGGGTTTCTTTTCATGGCGATCAGTAGCCTTGGTCAGTCTCGGATTTTCATAGAATCCAATGTTCCCATAGAGGTGGGTGTATCCAATCAATTACTCTCAAGAGAACCACACAAGAAAGTGGTCATTGAGACTATGGATACGGCCCTCATAGTCCTGATCAAACCGAAAGGAGAACCGGTGCTCACACGGTATATCTCTCTCAAGAAACCCGTCGTTCTCTATGTAGTGGGCAAGAATCGATTAGGAAGAACCCGGGTCTGGTTCAGGGGGACGGATCCCATTCCAGAAGCTCATTTGCTGATCGAGGGTCCGGAACTGCCTCCATGGCCCTATGTCATAAGGGGTGCCTCTACCGTAGCTTCCACAAAACCCGCAAATCTTGAGGTGATTCCGGAGAAAAACGTGAAGTCTTCGACAAGTGAGACCGCGATGGATTCCCTTGCTCTAAGGATCGATGGGATGAAGAAGATGGATCGTGAATTCGAACGACTTCAATTGGCTTTGGATCTAGCGAAGGGAGGGGTCACTGTGGATCAGATCATCCGCCTTAGTCAACCCTTGACCTATGAGACCAGTCGGCTGGAGTTCTTCATCAAAGCCTATCCCTACTGCAAGGATAAGGAGAACTACCTCCGTCTTCTGGAACTTTTGGAATATGACTCTAGCCGGAATCAATTGAAAAAAGAGATCCAATGAAACCATCGACCACTCTTTTATTTGCTGCTTTTTTGGGCGGAACCGCCATTGTTCTTGGAGCCTTGGGTGCACATGCCCTGAAGCCCATTTTGGATCCGGGTCAGATCGAAAGCTACCTCACCGCGGTTCGATACCAATTATTCTCTGCCTTTTTTCTTTTATTCCTGGGGATAACCCGTTCCTTTTGGCCCGAATTGCGACTGGGAGCTGTCGCCATGTTGGCGCTCCTGGGTGGAATGTTATTTAGTTTTTCCATATACATTTTGTTGATCCTCAAGGTCAACGACATCTCCGGAACGTCTATCGTCGGTCCAATTACACCGATAGGAGGACTTTTGATGATCTCCGCTTGGGTACTCCTTTTTATCGAATTGTGGAAAAAAGGCGGGATTTTCGACAGTACTTCGCATAAATAAACGGTGATCGGAGGCCGAATTTTGGGATAACCTCCCTAATTTTGCCCTTCTAAACCTAAGTTGAACACAACCGAAAACTCATGAGTGGAAAAGGTTTGAAACCAGCCAACGCCGATCTCAGTAGATTGGGGATTACCAATGCAACTGAGAATTGGAACCTCGGCTGGGAAGAACTTTCCAACATTGCTGTTGAGAAAGGATTGGCAACCAGAGCAAATAGCGGAGCCATCGCTGTCAACACCGGAAAGTTCACCGGACGCTCCCCAAAGGATCGTTTCATTGTCAAGGATGATCTAACCCGTGATGCGGTTTGGTGGGGAGACATCAACATTCCATTTGATTCAGAGAAATTCGACCGCCTTGCGGAAAAGGTCGCCGATTATCTTTCAGGAAAAGAACTCTACATCCGTGATGTTTATGCTTGCGCGGATGAGCGCTACAAACTTCCCCTTCGTGTCGTCAATGAAATGCCATGGGCAAATCTCTTTGTCCATAACATGTTCATCCGTCCCGAGGAGAATGAGCTTGCAAATTTCGCCCCGGAGTGGACGATCCTAAATGCACCAGGCTTCCAGGCCGATCCAGAGATTGATGGAACCCGTCAGGAAAACTTCGCCATTCTGAACTTCACCCGTAAGATGATCATCATCGGTGGTACAGGATATACCGGAGAGATCAAGAAGGGCGTTTTCTCTGCATTGAACTTTATCCTTCCCCACCTAAAGAATACCCTCAGTATGCACTGTTCTGCCAATGTTGGCGATAGTGGAGATACCGCGGTGTTCTTTGGACTTTCAGGTACCGGAAAGACCACTCTTTCTGCAGATCCCAACCGCAAACTGATCGGAGATGATGAGCATGGTTGGACCGATGATAATACGATCTTCAACTTCGAAGGTGGATGCTATGCAAAGGTGATCGATCTGAGCGAAGAGAAAGAACCGGACATCTACAGGGCCATCAAACCCGGCGCCCTTCTTGAGAACGTTACTTTCATGGATAACGGAGATGTGGATTATGAGGACAGTAGCATCACTGAGAACACTCGTGTCAGCTATCCGATCTATCATATCAACAATATTCAGGTTCCAAGTATCGGTCACAATCCAAAGAACATATTCTTCCTGACCTGCGATGCTTACGGAGTTCTTCCTCCTTTGAGTAAACTTACTCCTGGTCAAGCAGCCTATCACTTCATCAGTGGATATACTGCCAAAGTTGCTGGTACGGAAGAAGGGGTGACCGAGCCGACGGCAGCGTTCTCTGCTTGTTTCGGAGCGCCTTTCATGCCACTCCACCCTACGGTTTATGCTGAAATGCTCAGCAAGAAGATGCAGGAAGCCGGTGTGAATGTGTGGCTGGTGAATACTGGTTGGAGCGGTGGTGCCTACGGTACCGGAAGCCGTATGAAACTGAAATTCACCCGCGCCATGATCACTGCGGTCCTCAATGGTGAAATGGATGACGTTGAGTACATGGAGCATCCACTCTTCGGACTCATGAGCCCCGTTTCCTGTCCAAATGTTCCTGATGAGCTCCTCAACCCACGGAATACCTGGGCGGATAAGGACGCTTATGATGAGACAGCTCAGGAATTGGCTGCTAAGTTCAACCGTAACTTCAAGCGTTTTTCTGATCAGGCCAGCCCTGAGATCCTTGCAGGTGGGCCCAAATCCTCTGCTAAGGTCGGCTGATCCGATCCTCAGATATTGCAGACCCGGTGATCGAAAGTTCACCGGGTTTTTTGTTTTGGGTCAGACCTTTATCTTTAGAAGAAAAAGAATGAGAAGGTCCTTCCTTTTTCTTTTGGTTTTTCCACAACTCCTTCTTGCCCAGATCACTAGGCAAGAGGTCTCTTATGTACCCCAAGATGGGGATACCCTCACGGGTGAGTGGATGAAAGTAGAGAACCCCAGGCTCATGGTCCTGATCATCCCTGGTTCCGGACCCACCACTAGAGATGGCAATTCACGAGACGGATCCCTCAAGAACGACGCTTTAAAAAAGCTGGCTCAAGGCCTTGCCAAGCAAGGGATCTCTTCCTTCAGAATCGACAAAAGGGGAGCAGGGACAAAAAGGTCGAATCGCGCAGATTCTACGATTTCGGTGGATCTTTTTGTGGAGGATGTCCTAGGATGGATGGTCACCCTAGAAGCCATGGAAGGTGCTCCTTTTGAAGCATTTATAGGGCATTCGCAGGGAAGCTTGATCGCTATGTTGTCAGCAGAGAAAGCAAAGATTCCTAAAGTGGTTTCCATAGCTGGTGCCGGGGAGCCCATCACCGAAGTTCTGAAGTATCAGATGGGCATGCAGATCAAGGGGGAGGCGATGGAAGTAGTTCGCGAGAAACTCGATAGCATCCGGTTGGGATATTCGGTAAACAACAATATCTATATCCTGAGGGGACTCTTTCACCCGGAGGCGCAACGCTTTCTCCGAACCTGGGCTAAATATGACCCCTGTGATGAAATTGAGAGATTTAAGGGAAAGGTGCTGATCGTTCAAGGTGGTAGAGACCTTCAGGTAACAGAGGATCAAGGTGAACGTTTGAGGGATTGCGATCCAGATGCATCCTACTTGTTTCTTCCGGAAATGAATCACGTCCTGACCAATGCACCGGAGTCCATTTCTGGGAACCTCAAGACCTATGGTCAACCAGAACTTCCTTTAACACCAGGTTTGGTGGAGGGAATAACCGGATTTTTGTTTCTTCCTCATTGATCGAATTCGTCCCAGCTGATCCCTGTTCTTTCCTTGAGAAGTTTGACCTCATCTCGAAATGCAGATCGCAATCGGTCTCTTGTCTCCGGAGCCATGGGATTCGAACCCTTCCCTTGATTGATCGTTGGAAGGTTGAGGATCTTCATGGGTTGAATATCAAGGTGTTCGAACACCCGGTTCATTGTGCTTTCCGGGTCGGAAAAAAGATCTTCACTCTTTAGGATCAAAAGCCCTTCTGACCCCAGGACCTTTTCCCATTCTAGGATCTGTGAATGATATTTTCCACGATCCACAAATGACCACTCCTGGTGTGCTTTCGGATGATCCTCAGGATGTTCATGGATGGTCTCGAATCCGATTTTTAGTTGTTCCGGTTCCTTATCAAGGGCTTCCTCAAAACTGAGTCCTCCCAGGTTACCACGGTCGAACTCCATTTGATATTGAGAATAGGCCCGATCGATGGGATTCCTCAATAACAAAATGAATTTGGGCAACTTTCTTCCCACAAAGTACTTCTTGATCCTGGTGGAGGCCAAGGGGTGGTAGATATAATAAGGAGAAGCCTCTCCCGTCTTGCCCTTTAGGCCTTTAAAGTGTTCAAGATACCAGGAAGGTCCCAAATGATGGAAGAGGTCAAAGAAGTGGATCTCTTTTTTGGATGGGAGTTGGATCTGAGGGTGATTACCCAACACTTGAAAAAGGGTAGAGGTACCTGCTTTTTGGACGCCAATGATCATGAAATCCGGATCCTTTCCCTTTGCAGGGGAAACCCATTTACGGATAGACGACCAAATTCCCATTCGATCAGGTTTGTAAGACCCCTGGATTGTAGGCTCTTTCGATTGGCGCATGGTTTGCCATCTCGATTCCCATACTGATCCATTTACGGGTTTCCAGAGGGTCAATGATCGCATCGATCCACAATCTCGCCGCTGCATAATAGGGCGACATCTGCTCCTTATATCTGTCGGTGATGGTAGAAAGGAGTTCCTGTTCCTTTTCTGGAGTGATCTCCTCACCCAAGGTCTTCAAACGAGATTTCTCG
>JAJLJK010000073.1:0-8788 GCA_033844885.1 Bacteroidota bacterium
GGAATATCACTTTGCCGATAGAATACCATTTTATCGGGATCCACGCCACAGGCCAGCCATGCTGCTGCGGTCGCACGAACATTATCCAGTCGTGTCTGACCGTCCTTGATCGTGGTGAGTGAATGGAGATCGGCAATGAAAAGGAAAGAGTCATTCCCAGGCTTTTTGGCCTGTTCGATCGCAGGGAGTATCCCTCCGAGAACATTGCCAAGATGTTGTCTTCCGGAGCTTTGAATGCCGGTTAGAATTCGCGCCATTACGTCTGTCGAGGTCGTTTATCGAATAAGAGTGATACGGGTGTCCACATTGACCACAAGGCCTGAACCGGGAGGTTCAACAGGAAGAGTCCCTTCCCACACTTGGCGATTGTTGGTATTGGTGATCACATTGAATGTCACGGTCTTGCCATCCGAGTCGTTGGTCATGATGAGCTTCTTTCCATCGGTCGTGGTGGTCCATGTACCTGATCCCGATTGTTGAATGGGCAGGGAAATGGGTTGACCGGATCCAAGATTCACCTCTCCTACAAAGAACATCGAATAGTTGATCGTATTGGGATCTTTGGTGATGACGAACTGTCCATTCACATTTGTTCCAGATCCACTAAAAGGTACGGTCTGTGTTGGATTGGAGGGGTTGGGTGCGGATCCGCTGTATTCTACTGCGATCAATTTCCAGGTGCCGGGGAGGTTGCTCTCGAGTCCACCGGAATTGCCGTCATCATCCTTCTTGCAGGCAAAGAACATTGCGGGGATCAGAAGCCAGAGTAATCTTTTCATAATGGAGGACATTTCTTCAAAGGTAGTGCTTTACAGATTTAGATCCCTTACACTGAAAACCACACCGGGAGCAAGGGAGGGATCATCGAGGATCCGGATCAAAACCTTTGCTACCTCTTTCGGAGAAGCGAGATCCCCATTCTCATGGTATTCTACAAAACGACGGTGGTCCGGAAAATTCGCGGGATCGACCTTGCGAATCTCTTTTTGCATCTGAGTATCCACTATTCCCGGAGCCACAGAATAGATACTTAACTCCGGGTTCTCCTCCGCCAGAACACGGGTGAGCATATCCAATGCCGCTTTGGATGTGCAATAATCACTCCACGAAGAAACCGGGTATTTTCCGGCACCCGAACTGATGTTCAGGATCTTACAAACCGTTTTTCTCGAGTTTTGGCAAAGGAATGTGTGGATCAACCTTGCAGGTGAAAGCAGGTTGATTTGTTGGGTTTTGGAAAAGGAGTCCGGATCTTGTTCCTGAAAGGGCTTTACCTCGCCAAGCCAACCCGCATTGTTGATCAAAGTGACGGAATCCTCATCCCCCGAAAGGGGAAAGGTGAATTCGTTCACCGCCTGAGGATCAGAGAGATCCAGAGTGAGTCCATCAAATCGATTATGAGTGATGGATTGGGTGCGGGAAATGCCGACCACTTCATGATCGGGACGTTGAAGGTATTCCTCGGCAAGGGCCTTACCGATCCCGGAGCTTGCGCCTGTGATGAATACCTTGTGCATCAACGGTTGATATCAATGAAACGGTCGATGTCCTTGCGTTTTCCGAACACCACGATGATATCACCTTCCTCTACCCGCGTTTGCGCATCGGGAACACCTATGATATGATGCTCTCCTTTCTGCTCCCGGAGGAGGGTCACAAGGTTGAGATTGTACTTTTCGCGAAGCCCTACATCGGCTAGGGTTCGATTGCTCAGTGTCCTGGGCGCATGCACCTCGATGATCTCGTAATCATCTGGCAGACTCATACACATAAGGACACCCGGATTCAGCAGCTGTTCGGCAACGTTGCTACTTACCTCGTCCTCTGGAGATAGGATCTCGGAGATTCCCATCTTATGGAGAATGCTTTTCTGAGTCCGACCCTGAGCTCGAGCGATGATCCGTTCTACCCCGAGTTCCTGAAGCTGAAAGGTGGTCAGAAGCAGGTCTTGAAAGTTCGCACCGATGGACACGACCACCGCATCCATGCTGGTGATGTTCTGTGATTCAAGGGCACGCAGGTCAGTAGAATCAAGGGATACAGCATAGGCCACATCATCCTTGATATTTTCGACCTTTTCCTCATCAATGTCAATAGCGATCACTTCTGCACCTTTTTCAGAAAGCTTGCGAGCGATCGCGGTACCGAACATTCCAAGGCCTATGACGGCAAATTTATCTGCCATGATCTTTGGTTTTCTTAGATGGTTTCGAAGGCCTGTTTCAGGTCGTCGATAAGGTCACTCTCACCCTCGACCCCAACACTGAGGCGAATGAGTGAATCCACCACACCTACGCGTTCACGATCCTCTTTGGGGATGCTAGCATGTGTCATGCTGGCAGGATGGCCGGCAAGGGATTCGACCCCACCAAGGGATTCTGCCAGAGTGAATACCTTCAGGGAAGATACCACCTTTGACGCGTCCTCGAACCGATTTCCCTTGACGGTGAAAGAGACCATTCCTCCAAAGGAACGCATCTGCTTCCGTGCAACCTCATGGTTTCGATGATCGGGATATCCGGGCCAATATACCTTGTCCACCTTGGGGTGTTGCTTCAGAAAATGAGCGACTGCTTCCGCATTCCGGCAGTGCCTTTCCATTCGCAGATGAAGGGTCTTTATGCCTCGAAGTACGAGGAAACTATCCATAGGACCGGCAATGGCTCCGGTTGCATTCTGGATGAAGTAGATCCTTTCCGCCAGATCCTTCTTCTTCATGACCAACGCCCCCAGAACCACGTCCGAGTGTCCACCGAGATATTTGGTAGCTGAATGAAGGACGATGTCAGCTCCCCATTCAAGTGGACGTTGAAGGAAAGGCGTTGCAAAGGTGTTGTCGACCACCAATAGAAGTTCATGCTTCTTGGCCAATTGAGATGTACTTTCAAGATCGATGATGTTCAGCATCGGATTGGTCGGGGTCTCCACCCAGATCAATTTTGTCTTGCCGTTCACCTTGTCGGCGATATTCTCAGGATCCTGCATGTCCACAAAATGAAAGACGATCCCATATCTCGCCCAGACCTGTTGGAATTGCCGGTATGTTCCGCCGTACAGGTCATTGGTCGAGATGACCTCATCACCGGGTTGCAGTAATTTCATGACCGCATCCACCGCGGCCAATCCACTTCCAAAAACAGCGCCGTATTCTCCTGCTTCTATGGAAGCAAGACTCCTTTCAAGGGCGAAGCGCGTGGGGTTTTGGGTTCGTGAATATTCAAAGCCCTTGTGGACGCCGGGAGCTTCCTGGGCATAGGTACTTGTCTGATAAATGGGGGGCATTACTGCACCGGTGGATGGGTCCGGGGTCTGCCCTCCATGGATGGCGAGGGTTCCGAACTCCAGGTCTTTCTTATCGGTCATTCTTGTTGGTTTTCAAAACAAGCAAAGGTATAAAACCCGTTACTTTGCGCCTTATAAACAGCGAAAACTCCGTTGCGTTCATGTTCACCATCTTCTACCTCTCCACCTGTGATACCTGTCGGCGGATCCTAAAGCTATGGACTCCTTCTCAGGATGTGATCCTCAGAGAGATAAAGGCCGAACCGATCGATGCAACTGAACTGGATCGCTTGATGGGAAAGGTCGGAAATTACAAGGACCTTCTCAATACCCGGAGCAGGAAGCTAAAGGAGTGGGCGATTGACTGGAGATCCTTATCAGACGCTGAGACCAGAGAACTCATATTACGGGATTATTCCCTTTTGAAAAGGCCGATCCTGGAGACCCCGGATCGAGTTCTGGCAGGTAATTCAAAAAAGGTTGTAGAAGAGGCTCGGACCTTGCTTCATCCATGAAGAGCATCTATCAGGCCCATATTGCGCTATTGATCGTCGCGTTCATCTATGGTCTCAATTATATTGTGGCCAAGGATGTGATGGCCGGCTTTCTGGATCCCAGGGAGTTCATCCTGATCAGAGTGGCAGGTGCATCGATCCTCTTTTGGCTGACCCACCTTTTTTTCAAAGGAGTCGCCATACAGAAAAGAGACCTCTTTCGATTGGCCGCAGCCGGTTTTTTTGGAGTGGCGGCCAATCAGATATTGTTCTTTGAGGGACTGGACCTTACCACACCTATCAACGCCAGTATCATCATGACCGTGAATCCGGTCCTCGTGATGCTTCTTTCTGCCATACTCCTTCGTGATCCGATCCGGCCCATCCGAGTATTGGGGATCGTTCTGGGAGGAACGGGAGCTGTGCTGTTGATTACAGGTGGGGGCCCCGTGAACCTTATGGGAAGCGAAACGCATCTCGGTAACCTGCTCATCTTTCTGAATGCCTCAAGTTATGCGATCTATTTAGTGATCGTCAAACCCCTTATGGCTAAGTATCCGCCCATTCAGGTCATCAAATGGGTATTCCTTTTTGGATTGATGTTCGTACTCCCACTTGGGATTCCGGAAATGGCAGATACGAAATGGACCAACTTTCCTGTCAGGATCTGGGGGAGTATTGCCTTCGTGGTTATGGGAACCACCTATGTCGCATACTTGTTCAATGTGTTTGCCATGAAGACCGTTACCAGCACAACGGTCTCCACCTACATTTACCTACAACCCCTATTTGCGACAGTACTCAGTCTTTGGTTGGGGGTAGATTCCTTATCGCCGGTCAAGTTGATGGCTGCGTTTTTGATCTTTTCGGGGGTATTTCTGGTCTCTTGGCGTCGCGACCGGTCTTGATTCATCCTTGAATTCATTCAGGTCATCGTCAATAATCTGTCAAAAAGGCAAAATATGGTATTCCCTTTCTGCCAATGACCTACATTTGGATCAACTAACCTAACCATTTGACCTTATCCTGTGTCCAAAGGCGCTGAAATAGAGAAATTCACCGAGGATTACATTTTCCAATCCTCCAGGCCTTCGCATCCTCGCAGACGCAAGCATTACCACGGCTTTAAGAAGCGATCCGACAAGGAAGAGATCATGGAGATGTCTTCGGGATCCCTTTTAAGACACTATGCCCGTCAGGCTCTCATCTTCATTGGCATTCTAGCCTTGACCATCGTGCTTTTCAAGTTCGTCGAGTCCCTAGTTACCGACAACCCCCTTCCACCGCGGCTTTTTCCTGATTACTTTTCCTGAGACCCCTTTATTTCCAACCGTTTGACAAATTATCGAGAGAGTTCTCGGTAAAAATCGAAGCGTTTTTTCATTTCGTCTAAAGACCTGAATTGACGAGGATGACCCCAGATTATTTTCGCGGAGAATTTAACCCCAGCAGCAATGAAAGGTTATAAAGCCATTGATGAGGATATTATCCTTTTCGATCACCCACTTGCTTCGACCGCTTTCCATATCCGAAATCGAAGGGTATCTAAGACCACTGCCATGGAGCAGTCATTGGTAGACCTGAAAGAAGCATTGTTCGAACTCCCATATCATTCGGGTGCCATTTTGATCTCCGGACTCTTGATGGTCTTTCTCCTTCGGGTCCTTCCGATCATGCCATAAAAAAACCCCGATCTCTCGGGGTTCTTTACATCACTAAGGATGATCTTTTGATCACTTGCCTTCCGAATAGCGCTTGGCAACCTCATCCCAGTTGATCACATTGAAGAAAGCCTCAATGTAATCGGGACGACGATTTTGATATTTCAGGTAATAGGCATGTTCCCAAACATCAATTCCGAGGATGGGATGTCCATTGCATTCTACACCTGGCATCAGAGGGTTATCCTGGTTAGGGGTAGAGCAGATCTCCACTTTACCTCCGGGATGGACACATAGCCAGGCCCAACCTGATCCAAATCTGGAAGCGGCTGCGCTGGCGAATTTATCCTTAAAGCTATCGAACGAACCGAATGCCTGATTGATCGCGTCTGCAACCTCTCCAGTTGGTTCACCGCCCCCATTGGGGCTCATGATCTCCCAAAAGAGATTGTGATTGTAGTATCCGCCCCCGTTGTTTCGAACAGCGGTATTGCTCATGTCCAGATTCTTGAGGATATCATCGATCGACTTGCCGTCGAGGGAAGTTCCGGAAACAGCATCATTGAGTTTGGAAGTATACCCGGCGTGGTGCTTGGAATGGTGGATCTCCATGGTCCGGGCGTCGATATGCGGTTCGAGTGCATCGTACGCATACGGCAATTTTGGTAATTCAAAAGCCATGGTCTATTGGAATTTTAAGATTAATAGTTCTTTGAATTCCTAACAAAGCTACCCTATTAAAGTTTGAACACGAAGTATTTCATATTGAAAAAACAAATCGGAGGATAGAGTTCATTAATTGACCGAATACATAAAGGCCAACTTCAGGGTCCAATTGTCCCAAAACTCAGGTAAATGATAGGCTCCGTAACGATAGAAGCCGCCAAGACCGATCCCGAAATACCCTGTATTCGCAAGGTTGATTCGAATGAGATTGTCGAAGACCAACCCACTTTCAAAATACCCTTTATCCATGATCTTAAAATTGGGGATCCCAACATGATCCTCGGGGTGGGCGAGGTCTCCAAATCCAATGGCCTGAAAGATCCGCACCTCGGGTTTGAACCATCCCGCCCTGAAAAGCAAGGTTTTGAAATCGTGAAGGAAATACCAGGCGACATATTTATCTGAACTGAACTCGTTGAAGCGCATGGTCTGGAAAGTATTGGGAACCACCACCGAAAAGGATGGATTGTAGCTGGGTCGCATACTGAAGTTCATGCCATAGGGAATACTCTGATCGACATATCCGAACTCCAGATTCGTCAAGGTCCGTCCTAGTCCCGGGGTGTAATGATCCCATTGAACTCCAAATTCAAATTTGTTGTACGAGAAGTCCCCTTCCAGAACATTCTCAAACCCCCGGCTGTAAATGAAATGAACGACAGGATACTTTGAACCCAGAGAGATCCTCTGCCCGAGATTATCCATAAACCGCTCCCGATAGGCCATACGCCACTCAAAGTTCACCTCTGTGAATTGGAAGAAGTTGGGTTTCTCCGCCTCCATCTGGGGAACGAAGGTGTAATCATAGGTGGGTTGAAGGAACCGTTGTCTGAACCCGATCTTAAAGGTGCTGTAGGTGAAAGCCCTAAAATCCAACCGGAGACTCCTTTCCTCCACCTGGTCCATCAATGTGTTGAAGAACTGGGTCGCAAAACTGACCCGATCCCAATAGTTGATCCGGATCCCACCCGGATTCAACACATCCCTTTTGTAATCGAAGTTCACCTTCACCTCATTCTTTTGATCCAAAGTGATGTCGAGATGGCCTCCGTATTTCCAATCCATGTCCCGGGTACCATAACCGAAGTACCCTCCAACGGAGAACCATTCGCTGATGTCCTCATTCGTATACAGGCCAAGACCGAACCTCCAGCCTTCGTAAGAATTGGTGGCCAGAACCTTGGTCATGTCCACATTCCATGCCCCTAGGGCGATATATCCCCGATAGAGGTGTCGGGTACCCCTGAGTAGCTCGTCGAAGTGGTACCTGCTGCCAATGCTGTCCATCTTGTTATAGGTGGTCACCTCTTTTTTGGAAAGATCCTCCTTTCGATGCTTCTCCCAGAATTCATCAGATACGTTTCCGGCCTTTTTCTCCATCTTCACCTCAAGCAAGGAGAAATCATCCTTGGTGAGTTTGGGCTCGATCACTACACTGTCCAAAAAGGTCTTACCGATCATCACCGCACCGTGCTTCTTGGTCGGAAATTTCTCAAGTTCCAGCTCAAAGTTCAGCTGGCGGGGGAACCAGTGGACACCATCGGGCTTGAAATAATACTGCTCCAACGAAAGGTTGATCTTCCCTTTATCCCAAGGGTATGCAGTGACATATTCTAATGCCCATCCGTCCGTCGAAATATGCATTTCCCCCTCAAATCCTTCGAAATTCGCACCTTTCTCCGGGAAATAATCAATGATGTAGATCGAATCCCGGCCTCGCTTCAGTGTATCCCGAATGATATAGACATATTTTTTAATGGCTCCGTCGGCAAGGGGATTCAGGAACTTCTTGTCCATGAGAGGGAGGACATCATCGTAAAAACCAAAGTGCTGGATATCCGTCGGTACGGTTCCAATGTTAGGGTTCTCGAAACCTGAGATTCGGGTACCGATGACCCTTTCCGTGCTTCGATTTGGCGCCATGAATTTCTTTTCCGTCACCGATTCGATCACCAATAGGTGCCTGGACTGTGACTTTTCTTTGTCCTTTTCCAGCTTCAAACTATCCTTTCGCGTAAAGGTGCTGTCCGCTTCCAGCTTATAAGTGATCACATTCTTGTTATAGCTTCGATAGGCATAGCTGGGCAATTTGTTGGGATTGTTCTTGTCCTTATTGGCTATGGCGTTACGGATGATCCTCAATGCCGGATTTTCTCCCGCAAGAACCTCTACTTCCAATAAGGTCTCCTCTTTGGGCTGAAGTCGGACCAACCAATTCTTTCCGGGTGGAGGGATCTCGTTGCGGCTAAAGGTCTGAGGTTCATATCCCACAAACGAAAAAGTGATCTCGGTAATGAGTGCCCTTTCCTTGATGGTGAACCGTCCATTCATGTCGGTCTGGGTTCCCATCTTCAACCGCTGATTGTAAATGATATTGACGGAGGGCAGAGGTTGATTGTCCTCGGCGTCCACGACCAAACCGGTCACGGGTTGGGCATGAGACAGGAGGCTCATCCAACACATCACCAAAAACACCCCCCTGATTCGTATGGTCCGGAAATTCGGCATATTTTCCCAATCCGTTCTGCCACCAAAGATAAAATCCTAGGCAAACCAAACTAACGGCAAAATGTCCATGATCCATACACCTGCTCCTTTTCGAGTTTTTGATGCCTCTGCCGGTGC
>JAJLJK010000074.1:0-7185 GCA_033844885.1 Bacteroidota bacterium
TATGTCTATTATTTTTCCCTTTTCCAAAAGATCAAACAGACTCATTACAGTATCCTATTTAACGAAAGGATCCGCATCCCGAACAAAAAGAAATACGGTCTGTTCCTGAGTTCATACCTTCGTCACAGTTTTAATCTCTTGTAATCGAACGATCATAGGTGGTGGAAGAAGTTATCCTGGTTAACGAGCGAGATGAGGAGCTCGGACTGATGGAGAAGCTGGAAGCCCATAGGAAGGGACTACTTCATAGAGCTTTTTCGGTCTTTATTTTCAATGACGCTGGGCAGTTAATGCTCCAACAACGCGCATATTCCAAGTATCACTCCGGTGGGCTGTGGACAAACACCTGCTGCTCCCATCCCCGGAAGGGTGAGAGTTACGAGGAGGCAGCTCATCGACGGCTGTTGGAAGAAATGGGGTTTGATTGTCCCCTCGAAAAGGTTCTTGATTTCATTTATCGAGCTGAGCTTGACAAAGGTTTGACCGAACACGAACTGGATCATGTATTTGTGGGTTATTTCAATGACTCACCCAAAATCAACCCCGAGGAGGTCGAAACATGGAAGTGGATGTCTCCAGAAGAAGTTTCCTCTGACATGGCAGCGCACCCAGATCGATATACCGAGTGGTTCAAGATCATTTTTGATCGATTCATATCAACTGTAAATCAAGCCTGATAACCCATGAAGGTTTCAGTTAGTAGACATGCCCATTTCAATGCGGCACACAGACTTCACAACCCTGATTGGAGCGATGATAAGAACGAAAAGATCTTCGGAAAGTGCTCAAATTCAGCGTATCACGGTCATAATTACGAATTGATCGTGTCGGTGAGGGGGGATGTGGATCCGTCGACAGGATACGTCATGGATATGAAAGAACTCTCGGATCTGATCAAGGATCAGATAGAGGAAAGATTCGATCATAAGAACCTTAATGAGCAGACGGAAGAATTCAAGAACACGATCCCCACAGCCGAAAATATTGCGATTGCGATCTGGAATATCCTGAGACAATTTATCCCAAGGGATCTTCAATTGAAGGTCACTTTATATGAAACACCTCGAAATTTTGTGGAGTATGAAGGAATTGAATGAACACCTGAATGGAAATGGTCCAATGAATGGCCATAATGGGAATCACAATGGATTTCATCGCAATGGTCTTACGGTCATCGACGAACTGGAGGATGGGCACGAGAATTTCAGCGTGGAAACTCCATTAAGAGAAAATGCTTTTGACCTGAATGATTCAGAGAAAAAAGAACTGATCGCGGAGAAGTTCGGAGAGATCATGGAGATCCTGGGTCTTGACCTAAAGGATGACAGTCTTAGGGACACCCCAAAACGAGTGGCTAAAATGTTCGTTGAGGAAGTTTTCTATGGACTTGACCCCATGAAGAAACCCTCCGCCAAACTCTTTGAGAACAAGTATCGATATGGGCAAATGTTGGTCGAGAAGGGCATCACTGTGCATAGCTATTGCGAGCATCACTTTGTTCCGATCCTTGGAAAGGCACACGTGGCTTACATTTCGAACGGGTATGTGATCGGATTGTCCAAGATCAACCGGATCGTGAAATACTTCGCCAAACGACCCCAGGTACAGGAGCGTCTGACAGAACAGATCGCAGATGAATTGAAGAAAGTCCTCAAAACCGAGGATGTTGCGGTATACATTGATGCTGAACACCTTTGTGTAAGTACCAGAGGCATAGAAGATTCTGGTTCTTCGACAGTTACATCTCATTTTGGTGGTCGTTTCCAAGAACAAACAATGCAGGAGCAATTCTTAAAGTTTATCGACTAGTTGCATATATCGTTCGTTTTTTGGTACATTTACTTCGATGAATGACCAAATTCTTCGATAAATGAACCTAGTGAAAAAAGCAACCCTAGCATTTCTTTACCGGAAACAACTTAAGAACCGTGTAAATGAAACCAAGCCGAAGTTCATTAAGGTTTATCGCGCAGAATTCTCCCATGCGCTGAGAGAAGTTCAATTAGACCACGCGTAAACCCCAGCTCTTCTGCTAACCGAACTCTTCCCACTGGGATAGAAAAAAGGCCTCTAACAGGGGCCTTTTTTTATTTTCCCATGAACGATCATATTCACTTTGCGTTGAAAGGTTCATCATACATCGTTAATGTCTACTGCCGTAAATTTCTTCTGGTTCCGCCGCGACCTTCGGATCAATGATAATGCTGGTCTTTATCGTGCCCTTCGATCAGGTCATCCGGTTCAATGCCTATTTATTTTCGACAAGGAGATCCTGGACAAGTTGGAGGACAGAGATGACAAGCGGGTGAGCTTCATTCACACCGAAATCCTGCGCTTACACGAAGAGTTAAGGAAACATGGGGCTTCTCTGATCGTCCGATACGGAAATCCTCTTGAGATATGGAAAGACCTGGTGAATGAATTCAAGATCAATGGGGTCTATGCAAATCGTGATTACGAGCCATATGCCAGGAAAAGGGACAAGGAGGTCTTCGAATTCCTCAAGGATAAAGGGATCGATTTCAAAGGCTTCAAGGACCAGGTCATCTTTGATAAGAATGAGGTAGTGAAGGATGACGGAGAGCCTTATCAAGTCTATTCGCCCTATATGCGAAAATGGAAGGAGCGAATGAACGACCATTTCTCTCGGTCCTATCCGGTAGAAAAATACCTCGATCATCTATTTCCGTATTCCAATCCTGATATTCCCTCTTTGGATGAAATGGGATTCAAGAAAGTGGATCCAGGGGTGCCACAGCGAACCATTCCAAAAGAGATCATAAAATCCTACGATCGAACCAGGAACTTCCCCGCTAATGAGGAAGGAACCACTCATCTGAGTGTACATCTTCGGTTTGGAACGATCAGTATCCGTGAACTGACCCGAGTAGCTCTGGATCTGAATCAAAAATTCCTGAACGAATTGATCTGGAGGGATTTCTACCAAATGGTGCTCTATCATTTTCCCGAAAGTGGAGAGAAAGCCATCAAGCCTAAGTACGATAGGATCGAATGGGTGAATGATGAAGAGGCCTTTCAGAGATGGTGCGATGGAAAGACCGGCTATCCGTTGGTGGATGCGGGAATGAGAGAGTTGAATGAGACCGGGTATATGCACAATCGAGTCCGGATGGTGGTCGCAAGCTTTCTGACCAAACACCTTCTGACCGATTGGAGATGGGGAGAGGCCTACTTTGCCAAAAAGTTATTGGATTACGATATGGCCAGCAATGTTGGAGGTTGGCAGTGGGCAGCTGGGAGTGGAATGGATGCTGCGCCATATTTCAGGATCTTCAATCCCGAATCTCAACTGGAAAAATTCGATCCTAAAGGTGCCTATGTGAAAAAATGGGTTCCTGAATGGAAAACTTCCGATTACCCCAAGCCAGTCGTCGAACATAAAAAGGCCCGCGAACGGGCCCTGGAGATTTATAAGAAAGCGGTATCGGGTGGGGATCAGTGACTCTTTTCGAGTTCCTGCCCCTTCTTATAACCGAATAGTCCTTTTTCCTTGATGATATTGTCGACATAGGCGGGGAGTGAATCTTCCCATCCTTCTTCACCATCCTTGATCATTCGAAGGATCTCCCTACTGAAGATATGAAGGATCCTGGGGTCATAATCTTCGATATTCTGAATACGGTGATTGTAGATCAGATAATCGTAGATCGGTTTCAACCGTGGATGGACCTTCAATTGTTCGGCATTGATGAGCGGAGCTTCATCTGAGGGTTTGTAAGGATAGACGTAGATCTTGACGTCCTTGGAGAAGATCTTTCCAAACGCTTCCAATATCCCACCGTTCAGGTTTCGATAATATTTCTCATTGAAAATCTCCACCAGGTTGTTCACACCCATGATCAGCCCCATTCTTTTACGGCTGAATCGACCGAAGTATTCTACCAATTTGTAATACTCCTGGTAATTCGAGATCAAAACGGTCTGACCCAAGGAGCAAAGGATCTCAGCTCGATCAAGGAAATCCTGTTCATCAAGTTTTCCGTCTGCCAGGAGGTTATTAAGGGTGATCTCGAACAATACGACCAATTTATCCCGGTCTACCTTCCGTTCTTCCATGAACAGCCGATACCCCTTCTTGATCATGTCAATATTGACCTTGGTCACCGGGCGAAAACTCCCTCGAATGGCCAATATGTTCTTTTTATATAGGAGGTCAGCCGGGAGGAGGTTATTACCTTCGGGACCGAACACCACCGCTTCGGTCATCCCATTATGGATGAGCTGAAGGCTCATAAGACGATTGTCTACTTGTTCAAAGTCCGGACCGCTGAAATTGATCATATCGATCTCGATCGCATCCCGACTGATGTTGTCGTAAAGGGAGCGAAGGAGTTCTTTTGGATCCTTGTAAAGGAAGAAACATCCATAGAGGAGGTTCGTTCCCAAAACGCCGATGGTCTCCTGCTGATACTTGGCTTCGTTCTCATGCATCCTGATATGCAGGATCACGTCATTGGCCGGTTTATTTGGTGCAGTTTGAAAGCGCATCCCCATCCATCCATGCCCTTTGAAGCTCTTTGTGTAATTGATCGTAGCGACCGTATTCGCGTAGGTGAAAAAGAGTTTTTCCGGATGTTTCTCACGGCTCAGTCGCTCATTGATCAGACCGTATTCGTGATCGAGCATCTTGCGAAGCCGGGATTCGGTCACATATCGATTGTCCTTCTCGATCCCATAGATGGCATCACTAAAGTCTTTATCATAGGCAGACATCGCCTTTGCAATGGTACCGGAGGCACCACCAGAGCGAAAGAAATGGCGTACGACCTCCTGACCAGCACCGATCTCGGCAAAGGTGCCATAGATGTTATGGTCAAGATTGATCTTTAAAGCTTTTTGGGCAGGGGTGAGAATGATCCGATCCATGGTTATTTTTGGACAGGTGATATATTATACAAAGTTATGAATCTATAATGCTTTCCCCTTTATTTACGGGGTAAATGATCCACAATTTATGTTTATAACCTTTTTAGGAACGGGTACTTCTCAAGGTGTTCCTGTCATCGGTTGCAATTGCTCGGTCTGTCAAAGTTCAGACAAAAGGGATCGTCGAATGCGAACCTCCGCTATGATTCAAACGCAAAAAACTCGCATTTTGATCGATTGCGGACCGGATTTTCGACAACAGATGCTTTCTTTTGGCTTTGATGATGTCGACGGGGTGCTCATCACACACGAACATCAGGACCATGTAGCAGGGATCGACGATCTGCGAGCCATTAATTTTCAAAAGCACAAACCCGTGACCATTTATTGCACCGAAAGAGTAGAAAACCGGTTACGAAAGCAATTCAATTATGCGTTTGCGGAAAAAAAATATCCCGGGGCCCCGGTTCTTCAATTCTCAAGAATTCGACCGAACGAGCCCTTTTGGATCAAGGATGTCTTGATCGAACCCTTTGAGGTGGACCATGGAGGCTGGCCGGTACTAGGATTCACGGTCGGTGGACTATGTTACATCACCGACGCAAAGACGATCCCCGAAAACGCACTTGACCATGTAAAGAGGTCGGAAGTTCTTGTGCTCAATGCTCTTCGAAAAGAGGAACATTACTCGCATTTAAATCTTTTGGAAGCTTTGGAGTATGCTGCACTTGCGCCTAAAGCCAGAACATTCTTGACCCATATCTCTCATCACCTTGGAAGTCACGCAGAAGTCTCACCAACCCTTCCTGAAGGGGTGAATATCGCTCATGATGGACAAAGGGTCAGGATCGGGTGAAGCCGGACTTGTTGATGATTCCAACAACTTTTCCCTTCAAGGCTTGGCCGTAGGACGGATCATTCACTGATCGGCTTCGTTTTTTGGAAGTTTCCACCAAGGTCTCGCCGGATGGACAAAACAAGGTTAATTCGGCCATACTACCTTCTTTGACAGTGATCCTCGGAAGATCCAGAACATCCCTTGGACCATGACTGATCAGATCTACGAAGAGCTCGAGACCGATCTTGTCCGAAAGATAGGTCTGGTAATTTCCATAAGCGGTCTCCAAACCAGCCATTCCAAATGAGGCATGCTCGAATTCACAATTCTTTCTCTCCTCATCCATTGGAATATGATCAATGGCAATGGCATCAACCACACCAGCCAAAAGATTTTCGATCAGACCGGAGATCGTCTCTCTTTCCCTTAATGGGGGATTCACCTTGAAATAGGTATTGTAATCGCTGAGAACGCTTTCGTCGTGAACCAGATTGTAAAGATTCACGTCACAGGAAGCTCGAACTCCCTTTTCTTTAGCCTCACGGATCATGTCGATCCCGCGTAGTGTACTCACACCACAAAAATGGATCCTGCCTCCGGTGTATTCTGCCAGATAAAGGTCACGAGCGATCATTAGTTCCTCGGCTAAGGCGGGGATACCTCTTAACCCGAGATAGGTAGAGGTGTGTCCTTCGTTCATCTGTCCGTTCCCGGCGATCTCGGATTGAAAAGGTCTCGAAAGCACTGGGGTATCCAGGTTGGAAGAGTAGAGTAGGCCCAATTTCAAAAGATTGGGATTGGATACCGGATGGGTATCGTCTGAAAAGGCGATGGCTCCGGATTCTCTCATATCGAACATCTCGGACAATTCCTCCCCTTTCAAGCCTTTTGAAAGGGCGCCGACAGGGTAAAGGTTGACCGGGAATTCTTCGGATCGGTTATAAACATAATCGATATCCGCACGTGAGTCCACCGGAGGATCCACCGAAGGCATAAGAACCACCGAGGTGAAGCCTCCCGATGCAGCGGCTTCAGAACCGGACCTGAGATCTTCTCTTTCTTCAAATCCCGGATCAGAAAAATTCGAATGAAGTTCCACCCACCCAGGAGATAGATGCAGTCCATCTTCCTCAATCACCTTGTTCGCAGCCGATTCAAAATCCTTTCCGATTTCGGTGATCTGGCCATCATGAATAAGAATATCGAGGGTTTGGCCATTATAAGGAGATCGGGAGTCTATGATCGTACAGTTCTTGACAAGGATCTTCATGAAGTGGAGCTATTTCAGAAATCTACTGATAAGGCTTTCTGCCAAAAGGAACAGTATTGCAAAAATGACACATAATTTCCAAAGTTGATCACCCTCGTTCTCCTTTTGGATGCTTGCCTTTACAGATTCTACATCCACCCCGGAACTCTGGTAATATCGATCATCCACCGCCAGATCTCCTTCCATTTCC
>JAJLJK010000075.1:0-11854 GCA_033844885.1 Bacteroidota bacterium
AGGCTCCTGGAGGTGCAGACAATTATGGAAACGGCATTGTTTGGAAAGCGAAAAGATCTCTGGAAAGTAATGACCGATCTCCTCCTTTTCCATCCTGACCAATCCAAATCCTCGGATCCCGGGGGTGTCAATGATCTGACAACCGAAAGGTAAAAAGAACATCTCAGCAAACGTGGTGGTGTGTTGCCCCTGTTGATGGGTCTCACTGATCTCCGCTGTCTTGAGGTCCAAACCCGGCGCGATCTGATTGATCAGCGTGGATTTACCCACCCCTGAATGCCCAGAGATCAGAGAGGTTCGATCCATCAAAAGGTCCTTAAGGGCTTCGAGACCGTCACCTTGGGTCGCTGACGTCCTCAGGGTCTGGTAGCCCGCATTCCGGTAGACCAACTCCAAATATTCAAGCTCTTCTTTTTCCTCCTCCCCATATAGGTCAACCTTATTGAATATAAGAATGGCCGGAATATCATAAGCCTCGGCGGTCACCAAAAACCGATCAATGAAACCGAGCAGGGTCTTCGGAAAGGCCAAAGTGACCACAAGAAGGGCCTGATCCAGATTGGCTGCAAGAATGTGAGTCTCTTTTGAAAGATTGACCGATCGCCGAACGATATAGTTCTTCCGCTCAGCGATCTCATGGATCACTCCTCGCTCAGTACCGGGTTCCAGGTCAAATAGGACCCGATCTCCAACGGCTACAGGATTTGTGCTTCGGATCCCTTTCATCCGCAGCTTCCCACGGATACGGCAATCATAGAAATCACCGTTGCCTGTTCGCACCCTGACATTACTTCCGGTTGTCTTCACCACCAAACCTTCCATTGTACCCCCTTTGTTCAACCTATCAGGTCAACCCTCTTTCAACCGCATATCGGATGAGGGCCGCTGTATTCTTCAATCCCAATTTGAGAAGGATGTTCTTCTTATGGGTCTCAATGGTAAAAGCGCTTAAACACAAACGGTCAGCGATCTCATTCATGGTCAGACCCTGACCCACCAGTGAAAGGACCTCGACCTCTCTTTTACTAAGAAGTGGCTTGTTTCGTTTCCCATTTGAGCTTCCATTCACCTCCTCCAAAACTTCCTTCAACTCATTGGTATAGAATTTTTTACCTGCATGAACCGTTCGAATGGCTTCGATCAATTCATTCTTTGAGGTATTCTTAAGGAGATAACCACTTACTCCAAGGTCGATCATGCTCTCAACGAATTCCTTGCTTCCATAGGTCGAAAGAACAATGATCCTCATCTCCGGGAATTTCCTTCTGATCTCGCGAGTGGCATCGATCCCATCCACATTGGGCATATTGATATCCATTAATATGACCTCAGGATTCAATTTGCCAACTTTCTTCAAGAGTTCAGATCCATCCTCAACATGCCCAACCATATGGATATCATCGACCTCTTCCAGGATGGAGATCACCCCTTCTGAGAACATCAAATGATCATCTGCGATCAAGACCCTGATCCTATCCATATCAAACTAAAGGTACATCAATAATAAAAGTAGCTCCGTTGCCCGAAGAGGAATCGACCGTAAAGGTACCATTCATCTTTTCCACCCGCATAGGGATATTGGACAGTCCAAGTCCCTTCTTTTCCTTGACCTTCTTATAATCAAATCCCTTTCCATCATCCTCAAAAATAAGGTTTAGCACTCCATCGTTGGCCGTAAGACTCAAGGAAATATTCCTGGCATTTGCATGCTTCAATGTATTGGATACCAACTCCTGAATGATCCTGTACAGTTCCAGCTCCAGACTGGGTTCCAGTCGATCATCAAGTCCGAATACGTTGAGCTCCATGTTGATCCTACCACTATTCTCAATGGTCTCCTGCAACTGTTCAAGGGTACTGACAAGCCCCATGTTCTCAAGTGTACCACTGGCCAGATCATGACTGATCCTCCGAACCTCTCTGGATGCCTCATCCAGCATATGGACGGCCTTGACAAACCCTTGATCCTCTGTGGTTCCATTGCGATCACCAAAACCACTGAATTGTAATTTCACGGTAGAAAGCATTCCTCCCAATCGGTCGTGAAGGTCACGCGCCAACCTCTGTCTTTCCTCTTCCTGCCCCTTCATCATGGCCTCAATGGATCGGATCCGCTGGTCTCGAATCAGATCATCCACCTTTCTGTGCGAAAGTTCCAGCTGCTGTTCCACCAATCGCTTCTTCTGGTTGTAGTTCCTGATCAAAAGGAGAGCAAACGCCAGAATGACAAAAATGAATACGAAAAGCAGGTTGCGAATAAGGCTTGCCCTTTGGAGTTCATCTTCTTGATCCTTGATCATCCTCTCCTTCTTCTCGGTCTCATATTTTGTATTCAGGTTTTCGATCAACTCAACCTGATTGAATCCAAAAACAGAATCAGAAAATTCTTTGTAGGCTTTAAGGTCCTTGTATGCGGCCTGCCAATTCCCCAACAAGGAATGGATCCAGATCTTAAGCTCATAGATTTCCTCCAATTCATCGGGTATTCGTTGATCCACCGCTATTTCCATAGCTGTATCAAGGTATAGCAGCCCCAGTTCAGGTTCACCAAGGTCTGCAAGAAAAGCTCCCTTTAAGCTGTAATACGTCGGAATAAGGTGTCTCTCGTCCTGAAATCGGTATTTCCAGATGATATTTAAGATACTATCCCCCGTTTCCGACCTGTCAAGGTTGAAAAAGACCATAGAATAATTTCGAATAATATTCAGGTTCGGTATGGTGTCTCCCTCGGCCAAGGCTTTATCCACAAACTCCTTCAGCCTGACCCGGGAGGAGTCTTGTCCATAGACATGTTCGATGTAGCTTATCTCTACCATCCGAAACTTCGGGAAGATATTCTGGATCTCCTTCGGGAGGGCATTGTACTTCTCGATGAATTCTTTGGTCTTGGTATATTGATTGACATCCTGAAGACCTGTTCCCAGGTTGTGGTAGATCTCAGGAAGGAGTTCAATGAATTGATGTTCCTCGGCAATGGCCATGGCTCGATATCCAATGGCAATGGAGGAATCATAATTGCCAATGGCCATATATTCCCAAGAGGTACTCAGGATCGTTTTCGCCAGTTCCCGAAGGGTTGAATCGGATCGTGGTCCTTTTTGTAGGTTCCGAATGATCGCTCTTTTCCTTTCGATCCTCTCATTGACCTTATCAACATTGATAGGTTCCGGAGCCTGACCAAAAGTGGCCAGTTGTGAAAAGAAAAGGAGGATCAGGATCTGAAAACCCCTCATCATATATATTGGATCTGTAGTAGCCCTATTTCGACTCCTTGATCCTGGCCAAGGAATCGCGCTTCAAAGGTCACATGTTGGTCAGCAAATCCGGATAGGTCAACTTCCAGGTCTGCTTCACCCGGAATTCCTTCCTCATCCCGAAAATAGAATACGATGACATCGCCTTCCTGTTCCCAGTGGTCATATGGAGCCATGCCTCCGTTGAAGCCCCCAAAGGTCAAGGCCAGGTTATAGGTCAGGTCTGAAATCAGTGCACCATCGATCTCAGAAAGAACGACTGGTGGAATACCTCCTATCTCACTACCGCCTGTTCTTCCTTTTTTCGAAGCTATAGTGGGCTTTGATGCATTCTCTGGTGCATTGGACACCGTTAATATCCAATTTCCCCCATTGGTAGGTCTATCGGCAAGAGGCGGCGTTTGAAGGTGAATCTCTGGCTCAGGGACCGAACCCTTCAGATCGAAATTGAAATCATTCCCATTCTGAGAAGGATCCCCGGCATCAGGCCTCTTCAATTCAGGATGACTGAGGGTCCATTGGATCGAACTGGTGGGTTCTCCGGGACCGAATTGGATCCTTTTCACTTCAACACGGCTCATGATCGTCTATTTTGGTTAGAAATACAGGGATATTCAAAATAAGAGGATATTTTCAAGAAACGACATACTTTCCCTCCTCTTTTCCCTTTGTTACCTTTGGAACCCAATCTTCGAATTATGTCCATTCAGGTCGATCAGGTGTCAAAATACTATGGCGAGCAGGCAGCGCTTGACCAGGTGAGCTTTTCTGTTCCCTCCGGTCAGATCGTTGGCTTCCTCGGTCCTAATGGTGCCGGAAAAAGTACCATGATGAAAATTCTCACCTGCTTCATTCCCCAAAGTAAGGGCAAGGTGCAGGTCTGTGGGTTCGATGTCGAAGAACAACCGATGGAGGTAAAGAAACGGGTGGGATATCTTCCTGAACACAATCCTCTTTATCTGGATCTCTACGTTCGCGAATACCTGGATTTTGTTGCCGGAATTTATGGGATAGCCCCCGAAAAGGTCGAGGAGATGATCCAAAAGACCGGGCTTTCGCCGGAAGCCAACAAAAGGATCGGCCAACTTTCGAAAGGGTACCGTCAAAGAGTAGGGCTTGCACAGGCGCTGATCCATGATCCCGAGGTCTTGATACTGGATGAGCCGACCACCGGCCTTGATCCCAATCAATTGGTGGAGATCCGCGAACTGATCCGCGAAGTGGGAAAGGAAAAGACCGTGCTCCTAAGTACACACATCATGCAGGAGGTCGAAGTTCTTTGTGATCGGGTGATCATCATCAACAAGGGGAAGATCGTGGCCGATCAACCTACAGAAATGCTTCGCAAAGCCGGGAATCGTGTCCTCATTCGGGTTGAGTTCGATCGCACTCCGGATCTGAAGGAACTCAAAGAACTAAAGGGTGTATTCAGTGTCGAAAGTCGCGGGGGAAACAAACTGCGGATCGAAGCAGAAGGAAAGACCGATCTGCGAAGTGTTCTTTTCAAATATGCTGTAGAACGTGAGATGACCATCTTGGAGATCAATCAGGAAGAACTCCAAATAGAGGAGGTCTTCCGTCAACTCACGCAATAGGATCTATTTCTTCCTGAAGAAGATATCGATCGGCACACCCCGGAAATCAAAGTTCTTCCTCAACTGATTTTCCACGAACCGCTTATACGGATCCTTGATGTATTGCGGAAGATTGGCAAAGAAGGCAAACTTCGGGGCATAGGTAGGCAGCTGCGTACAGAATTTGATCTTGATCATTTTCCCCTTCGTGCTAGGTGGAGGGGTATCCTTTAAAATGGGTAACATCACATCATTCAGAGCCGATGTGGAGATCCGAGTGTTTCTGCGCTTATAAACGGCCATGGCCTCCTCAAAGGCCTTCAATATCCTTTGCTTGGTCAGTGCGGATGTGAAAATGATCGGGTAGTCGGTAAAGGGAGCGGTCCTTGATCGGATCAATGCTTCAAACTCCTTGGTCGTCGATGTATCCTTCTCAACAAGATCCCATTTATTGACCAGCACAACAATCCCCTTATGGTTCTTTTCGGCCAGGTGAAAGATCGAAAGGTCCTGCCCCTCAATTCCCCGGGTTCCATCCAAAACAATGACACACACATCCGAATTCTCAATGGCACGGACAGACCGCATCACCGAATAGAACTCAAGGTTCTCGTGAACTTTGGCCTTTTTGCGCAAGCCTGCGGTATCCAGGATCAGGAAGTCGAAGCCAAATTTGGTGAATCTGGTATTGACCGTATCACGTGTAGTCCCAGCAATGTCGGTTACGATATTTCGATTCTCACCGTACAAGGCATTGACGATGGAGGATTTTCCCACATTGGGTCGCCCAATGATCGCCAACTTTGGAAGTTCCTCCTCTTCGGGATCAGGCTCCACTTCGGGTGGCATCTGCTTGATCAACTCGTCTAGCAACTCTCCCGTACCACTTCCATTGATCGAGGAGATCGCAAAGAATTCATCAAATCCCAGCGAATAGAATTCGGCCGCCTCGGCAAGTCGGACATTGTTGTCCACCTTGTTCACCACCAAAAGAACAGGTTTCTCCGTACGGCGTACAAGGTTCGCGATCTGTTTGTCAAAATCCGTGAGACCGGTCTCCACATCGACCACAAACAGGATTGCATTGGCCTCTTCCAGAGCCAGACCCACCTGTCGACGGATCTCTTCTTCGAAGATATCCTCTGATCCTTCTACGTAACCCCCTGTATCGATCACAGAGAATTCACGTCCCTGCCATTCCGATTTTCCGTAATGGCGATCTCGGGTAACTCCTGCCACGCTATCAACGATCGCATCACGACGTTGTACAAGGCGATTAAAAAGGGTGGACTTCCCAACATTGGGACGTCCTACGATGGCGACAATGGTTCCCACGAAATGGATTTTGCGGCAAAAATACGGGTTGCGGATGAGATACCCGGTACCTTATCGGTTCAGTTATAGCCGAATCGGCGAAGTTTTTGATCATTTTCCCGCCAATCCTTGGCTACCTTGACGAAGAGATCAAGAAAGACCTTCTTTTGAAAGAACTCCTCCATGGTCTTTCTCGCCTCGGTACCTACTTTTTTCAAGGGTTTCCCCTGGTGGCCGATGATGATCCCCTTTTGCGAATCACGAGCCACATAGATATTGGCCCTGATCCGGATGATATCGTCGCTTTCCTTGAATTCTTCAACAATGACCTCGACACTATATGGGATCTCCTTCTGATAGTTCAGAAGGATCTTTTCACGGATGATCTCAGAAACAAAGAATCGCTCAGAACGATCGGTCAGGGCGTCTTTGTCGAAATATGGGGGAGATTCGGGGACCAGTTCAATGATCCGTTCAAGGAGTTGTTCGGTGGCAAACTGATTGATGGCCGAAATGGGATAGATCTCCGCCTTGGGCAGATGCTCCTTCCAATAGGCCACTTCATCCTCCAACTTCTTCTGATCGATGGTATCGATCTTATTGATGACCAGGAGGACGGGATATTCGGTCTCCTGCAATTTCTTAAAGAAGGTAGCATCCTTTAGGGCGCGATCTCCCGGCTCGACCATGTAGAGAAAAACATCGGCGTCCTCAAAGGCCGAATGTACAAAGTCCATCATTTTCTCTTGAAGGGCATATGAAGGCTGGATGACGCCGGGAGTATCAGAGAACACGATCTGATGGTCCTCGTCATTGAGGACCCCGAAGATCCGATGGCGGGTGGTCTGTGCTTTGGGAGTGATGATCGACAGGCGCTCCCCTACAAGAGCATTCATTAGGGTACTCTTTCCGACATTGGGGTTCCCGATGATATTGACAAATCCGGCTTTATGCGCCATGAATGATGATTTTATGCAAAGGTGCGCATTCTGGAAAAAATAACGGGCAGACCTTGCCAGTTCATAAAGCCCTCGTATATTTGCCACCCAATACCGCGGGGTGGAGCAGTTGGTAGCTCGTCGGGCTCATAACCCGAAGGTCGCAGGTTCGAGTCCTGTCCCCGCTACTACCGAAAGCCGAGATGCAGATGCGTCCCGGCTTTTTTCTTTTTGAATCGTTCGAAAAGGTATCGGTTCCTAGGAAAATCTCGTCTCACTCCCTCTTCCCGAGACCTTCATATTCGTAGAAGACATCATCCGTATTGATCACCCAAATGGTCAGCTGCCCACCTTTCACCTTTTGTGCCTCATATTGCTTGACAAGTTCAAGAAGGCGTTTTCCTTGTTTCCAGAGAAAGTAATTGACCTGCAAGACCAGCACATCCGAATTCGGGGCATAGGTCAAATCCGTCCCGACAAATTCTTCATATGAGTTTAGTGTATGGAATACCTGAACCCCACGAATGCGAGGGTCCAATTCTAGGGGAAAGGAGGATGTATCGATTGCTTTCTCCCAATGAAGATTTGGGAATCCACCGATGAAACTATTCATTGTGTGGAACCGGGTTTGACCGTCCCTTGTGAAATAAAGGACCTGAATTGGCTGAAGCAGTCCCGAATAGCTGGAGGTATCATCAATTAAATAGGCCCTTCTCAGGTAATCTTGTCCATCCGCGATCAGGATATTCCAATGGGCCGGGATGGAAAAGTCCGTTCTGAATTCCGCCTCATTGATCATCTCCTTGCTCCGGACCTCACCCGGGCCGACCGTGTTCTTAGTCCTCCAACCACATCCGCTGATCATCAAAGTGAGGATCAGTAGTGATCCCAATGTAAATACCTTCATATCCAAACGTCTTGATCCCAAATGTACATTGCAAAACGCATTTTCAATTCTTTGTACATTCAATCCTGCTTAAAACTATCTGACCATGAGAACTACACTTCTCCTCCTTCTATCTTCTTTTCTTATTTCCTGTACAGGTGAAAAAGGTGAGACCGGACCACCCGGAAAGGATGGAAATGCCAATGTCAAAAGTTATTCATTCACTGTGGATCCGAGCGATTGGAAGGATCGGGGTGCTCCAGGAGGGTACAATTACACCTTGATCGCAGAAATGCCCTTTCCGGAGCTGAATGAAGGGATCATTGACAGTGGACTGGTCATGGCTTATTGGACTCTGGAAGTAGGAAGTGATACTTACAATTTCCCTCTTCCCTATTCGATCAACTACCAGGGAGGAACCGAAGAATATGGATTTGAATTACGCCCCGGCACGATCACCTTCACCATTAAGGATAATACGTTGAATGCAACCCCTCCATTGGATCCGTATAGTTACCGAGTAGTGCTGGCTTCCAGCCTGAAATTCCTCCCTCTCGAAAAGTCTGGGAATCTTCCATACTCAACGTTGGAAAGGCAATTTGGTCCATTCGAACCATAAAAAAACCCCGCAAATGCGGGGTTCTCATATTCAATTTCACTTTTGGTCCTTAGAAGCGACGGAACATTTCGTCCGTGCTGCTCGCAGGGTTGGTGCTATAGTTGATCTTCAGCGCCTGAGCCTTGCGAAGTTCGAGTTTGATATCCGTGATCAATCCCATCTTGACCTCTTTGTCTGCCTTAATGGAGACGGTCATCAGGGGTTGTTCAGCTTCGTTGATCTTTTCCCTTTCAGTGACAACAAATGATTGGATGTCATCGATCTTGGCAAAGGAGTCATTCAACTGGAGCCTGGGTTCCGTTCCCACCAAAGATTGATACTTGGGAAGGGGCTTTCCAACATACAGATAGGTCACCAGACTTTTTCGCTCCAATTTTTGGATCTCCGTTGCCCTGGGTTTAACAACCTTGACCTTCAGATCCACTTCGCGCATCACAGTGGTCACCATGAAGAAGAAGAGGAGCATGAACACGATATCAGGAAGTGACGCCGTCGAAACGGGTGGTAATTCCTTCTTTTTCTTTTTGCGAATGTGTGCCATATTACTTCCCTCCCAAGTTTAATGGTTCAGCCTCTGAAAGCTTTTGAGGATACATCTCCTGGATCTGCTTCTGCTGCTCTTCGCCCAACTTGTCAAATGGACGTCCATAGCGCTTCTCAGCAGCCCGATTTCTAATATCGGTATAGGCACCCACCAGTTCGTTCTGTACCTTGATGTACATCTCATAGGACGTACCCCGGTCGTTCTGAAGGGAGATGATCGCCTTATCGGGGTTGTCACTCGACAGAGGATCCCGAAGCCCCTCACAGTAACTGCAGGTACCGTCCCCGTTGTTGTCGAGGAAACGAATGGCGGCCTCGCGCAATTGCGTAACATCCATATACTCGTTCTCAACGAGAAGGTTGTCTGAAGCATTCACCAGTACAGTGAAGATATTCTTCTCCTTGATGACATTATCTTCTTGCTCAGGATTAGGCTCCCATGGAGGCAACTTCCGATTGATCCCCTTATCCACATCCATGGTGGTGGTCACCAGGAAGAAGATGAGGAGCAGGAAGGCGATGTCGGCCATCGAACCTGCGTTGATCTCTGGAATTCCTCTTTTATTACGTGCCATAATCGAGCTTATTTAAAGATCCGTGCAATGGCGGAGTAGATCACCGAAAGGATGGAAAGGAATCCGATGATATAGAAGGTATTCAACCCTGTACTCACCAGACGTGATGTCCTTTCATCAATGGGATCCGTAGTTGTAGCGGTATTGTACATCTCGTAGTCTGCACCGGAAGAGATCCCATAAGCTATCCCTACGATGGCCACGATGGCGATGATTCCGATCAGGGCGTTCTTCAATCCTTTGGGATTGACAACCAGACCGAAGATCGAGCTGAATACACCCAGGATACCGCCGATGATCACCAGCCACATCCCATACATAACGATGGGTGCAACCACTGAATCCTGCAGTTCCGGATCTCCTTCAAGCACGGTCTGGTCCTGACCAGCAACGCGGAACACCATGATCAACCCGATCAACCCAAGGATGAGAGCGATGATGGTGAATATTCTGGAAATGGATGATGATTTCATGATCTTGTGATTTTAGTGGTTGACGCAGTGAAGAGAGTGGGGTTGCTTACCCGTTCTTCTTCTTGTACTCTACCATCATGTCCATGAAGCTGATAGAGGCGTCTTCCATCTTGATCACGATATTGTCGATCATCGCAATGATAAGGTTGTAGAAGATCTGAAGGATGATGGCAACGATCAGACCAAATACAGTTGTCAAAAGAGCGACCTTGATACCACCCGCAACAAGCGATGGAGAGATATCACCGGCAGCTTCGATCGAGTCAAAAGCCTGGATCATACCAATTACTGTTCCCATGAACCCAAGCATTGGAGCAAGGGCGATGAACAGGGAGATCCAGCTCACTCCTTTCTCGAGTTTACCGTTCTCTACAGAACCGGTGGCAATGATGGACTTGTCCACCATGTCAAGACCTTCTTCATAGTGGTCAAGACCCTCATAGAAGATAGCGGCTGTAGGTCCACGGTTGCTGCGGCAAACCTCCTTGGCAGATTCGATACCTCCAGAATTGAGGGCGTCATCGATCTGCTTGAGAAGCTTTTCGTTGTTGGTGATGGAGAAGGTCAGGTAGAGGATACGCTCAATCACAATGGCGAGACCAAGGATCAAGGCGACCAATACGATGCTCATAAAGAAAGCACCTCCATCGATGAAGTATTTTTTCAAAACCTGAGTGAAGGGACGATCCTCATCGGAAGCCTCTTCAGTAGCGGGAGCAGATTCTTCTGCAGCTTGCTCCATGGAAGCAGCGGCAGCAGCTTCTTCCTGTTGGGCCTCCTCGGCAGCCTGAGCCGCAGAATCAACCTCTTCAGTTGCTTGCTCTTGTGCATTTTCCATTGCCTCATCCTGTGCGTATGCACCAAACGATAGCATGGCGGAAAGAACCAAAAGGGAAAGTGCTTTTTTCATCGCGTCTGTGAATTGAATTTACTTGTTAAAAAAGCTTTTAGGCTTTAGCGGAGAGAGAGGGATTCGAACCCTCGAGACAGTTTCCCGTCTACACGCTTTCCAGGCGTGCCAGTTCAGCCACTCCTGCACCTCTCCTGATCTTTTCATTAAATAAGAACGTTCCTTCGCTCTGAAAGGGGCGGCAAAATAAAAAAATAATTTCACTCGATACCCCATTCCCCTCGTCTCAATCCCTCAAAAAACAAGGATTTTTTACGGAGGTTAAATTAACATTAATTATGCTCTTTCGAACAGAATTCCATGTTTCAGATCATTGTCGCTCAGGGTCCTTCATCATTGATCAGAGGTCAATTCCCCACGGAGGTCAGTGGTGAACAATCGGCGTACCTCACCCCTATCCTTCACATTCCCCAAAAGATACATCAATTTTGTCAAAGCGGCTTCCAGGGTCATGTCACCGCCACTCAATACCCCCAGTTCACGCAATGCATTCCCCGCTTCATATTTTGATTGATCGACCCCTCCGCTTCGACACTGACTGATATTGGCGACGATCTTGCCCGACTCAATGGCACTTCGGACAAGGTCAAGGAACTCATGGGTGGTATTGGCGTTTCCGGCCCCATAGGTCTGGAGGATGATCGCCTCAACATCCTCGGCTTCAAAAACCTTTTCGGCCATGCGGATTGGCATTCCCGGGAAAAGCGGCAGAATGCTCACACGATCTGACATGGACAGGCGAACCTCAAGAGGTCCCGGCGATCCGGC